>JBCDBC010000128.1:0-9048 GCA_039184535.1 Bacteroidota bacterium
CAGAACGTAAAAGCTGCCTATGAGGACGCCTTCTACTTCTTGTGGGAAGCAGGTAATCTTCCTGTAAACATTGATCCTCTAAAAGTTCCCGCTGGCGATAAACCGGAAAGAAAGAAACTTGCTGAGCTGCTGGAAGAAGGAATCTCTGATGCTGTGGGCTACGTGTTACCCCTTCAGTGGGACCATAGCCAGCAAACCTGGGCTAGCTGTTACTGGGAATTCTCCAGAAATGAGCTCTTCCTGATTCCAGGAGATTCAGCTATAGGCTTACGGCTTCCTTTGGACAGGTTAGCATATATGTCACCCAAGCAGCAGCAGGTACTTAGGGAAGAAAGTCCGCTGAACCAGGAGGGAGAACTGACCAGCCCTGAAGTCGTCAACACCAACATTGGGACAAGGGCAGGAGGAAAGCATGAACTGCCTACGTCTGTTTCTGCAGATAGTACAGAAGAGTCTTTTCAACCTACTCACTACATACAGACCATCAAAACGGCTCTGAGTGCTGAGGTGAGAGAGGGTAAACTATACATCTTCCTTCCGCCAGTAGAAACCATGGAGATGTTCCTGGACCTACTGGCCAGCATAGAGAAAGTAGCTAAGGAGTTAGAGACGCCCATTATTTTAGAAGGCTATCAAGCTCCTTATGATGCCAGAATGACCAAACTGGTGCTAGCACCAGATCCTGGTGTGATAGAAGTGAATATCCATCCGGCCTCAGATTGGCAAACCATCGTAAAGAATTACGACACCCTTTTTGAGCTAGCCAGAGAGTGTAAGCTGGGAGCGGAGAAGTTTATGCTGGATGGGAAGCATACAGGTACTGGTGGCGGAAACCACATCACCTTAGGAGGAAAATCACCGGTGGAAAGTCCGTTCCTAAGAAGGCCTGATCTACTAAGGAGCTTTGTGAATTTCTGGCAGAACCATCCAGGCTTATCCTATCTCTTTTCTTCTGCCTTTGTAGGACCTACCAGCCAATCTCCCCGAGTGGATGAGGGCAGACAGTCCATGTTGTATGAGCTGGAAATTGCTTTCCGTGAGCTGGACCGACAAGAGAATCCACCACCATGGATAGTGGACAGGTTATTCAGGAACCTATTAATAGACATTACCGGGAATACTCATAGAGCAGAATTCTGCATAGATAAGCTGTATAGCCCTGATTCGCAGTCAGGTAGATTGGGTATTTTGGAGATGCGCGGATTTGATATGCCTCCTCATAAGGAGCTATGTCTGGCGCAACTGTTATTGATCAGGGCTTTGACAGCAGTGTTCTGGAAGAATCCCTATAAAAAGAAGTTGGTACGCTGGGGAGCAGCTCTACATGATAAGTTTCTGATTTACCACTTTGTGAAAGAAGACTTAGCGGAAGTAGTAGATTACCTGAATGAACATGGAGTAGCCTTTCAACTAGGGTGGTTAGAGCCTTTCTTTGAGTTTAGGTTCCCAATTCTTGGGAAGGTGAATATGGGCGATGTGAAGCTTCACATACGTGCGGGTATAGAACCCTGGAATGTGTTGGGGGAAGAGATGAGTAATTCTGGTACAGCCAGATTTGTGGATTCTTCAGTAGAAAGAATAGAAGTAACAGTAGAAGGCCTTCAACCAGAAAGGTATCAGTTACTTTGTAACCAAACGAATGTTCCCTTGACTGAAACGGGTGTTTCTGGCAAATACGTATCGGCCATTAGGTATAAAGCATGGAACCCACCTTCTGCTTTGCATCCTACCATAGGGGTGGACGTACCCCTTGTGTTTGATGTGTATGATACCTGGAACAACAGATCCATAGGTGGATGTACCTATCATGTTTCACATCCCGGAGGAAGGAATTACGACACCTTCCCTGTCAATAGCTTTGAGGCGGAAGCTCGCAGAACCAATCGTTTCTGGGAGTATAACCACACCCCCAAGGCCGTGGAGCAAATCAAGTCTCAAGGAAATGCCGCTAATATGGGCCTAAGATATGTGTCCACCACCCATGAGATCCAGGAGAATGTAACGGTTAATACCATGCCTCCGGACCCAGAGTATCCTTATACCCTTGATTTGAGGAAGGTAGGGAAGTAGGGGGCAGCCGAGGAATAGAGAATAGGACATATTGGAAGAGATTCTTACATGGAAACCTTGTCCTGAGAATATTTCTTGCCAAAATTCCGTATTTCACATGAGGAATAAATTTTCTCGTATAAATTATTTAGAAATAGCGAACGGTATTTACCAGCCGACCTTTCAACACACTTTCTACCCATGAAACAATTTTTACGATTGTTTATTTTCCTTGATATCATCTTACTTTCCTTAGTTAAGTTAACCGCTCAGGATCTATACCAGCCCAATATACTTTCAGTGAAGCAGGATGATAGAGCAGCTACTTTGTATTGGAACTCCAAGACAGATACCTACCATTCTCAATACGATCCAGATAAGAACAAAGGAATTTATGGCTACCTGATAGAGTGGGGGAAGGTAGGCGAAGGATATGTGAACAGGCAAGTTACCCCTTACAGATCTTTTATGGTTCAACCCCTGGAGCCAGGAGAGATTTATCAGGCCAGGGTGTACAACATGGATGCATATGGGAAACTCTCCTCTCCTTCTACCGCTATTAGCTTTCAACATTCTTCAGCAAGAGTAGATGTCATGAGGGCCAAGCTAAATGGCTTTTTTGACGACTTCAATCAACCAATGGGGCCTTTTTCTGAAAGAGATTGGAACCAGGCCTATTCAGGCTGTATGGAAGTAGGTACCGTTAGTCAGCACATCAATAACCAATACCATGCACATAACGTCATCAAGAGTGGTGCCTGTGATAGGGGTGTAGCCAGTTCACGGCTTAGACATGTGTTTGACTTTAGAGATAGAACAGGGACTATAGAGTTTGACACTGACGGATCCAAGTTGGGAAGGCAGCTCTGGTATCTGGACCTTAGCCCTGCCAATAGAAAAAGAGATTTAAGTGGACATACCAGCCTGGACCTGGATGGAGGAGGCCCCGGAGCAGATCCAGCTTATTTACTGAGATTTCAGGAGAGTGGAGACAAGTTCTTTGTAGCATTAGGAAATGCTGAGGGACAACTGATCAAACTCCCTAACCAGTATCAAAATGGTGCTTGCGGAAATGGACTGGAATTTTGCAATGGGGAAAACCTGAGCCCCTTGATGAATGTGAGGAGGAGATACCGTATTCTCCTATCAAAAGAAACGGTCAAAGTATTCATTAACGAGATTCTGGTAGTAGATGCGAGTTTACAAACCGACTTTACCCCAGACGGGCTTCCCTATGAAGAGGCCCAAATCAATTGGCTATTTTTCTCCTATAATACCACAAAAGAGAATATTCCGGCTGCCATGATCCACTGGGATAACTTCGGGATAGATGCTCCCTTTGGATATCAGCAAAGTGCCGTCATCCATAACTACACGGATGGTAAGCTGGGAACGGAAGTCCCCAGAACCGGCAACGATCCTTCTGCAGGTATGGTGGCCCTGAATGCTAGTCCAGCCACTGCGGTAGTGCCTATTCCAGATCAGCTAACAGATACAGATGGACAATCTCCCTTGAAAACGGAGCTGATGTTTACGCTACAGGGAGGAGTGTATAGCTGGAGTGCCCAGGATAAGGTAGTCGTCAATGGAAATGAATATCTGCTTCCGCAGCCCGGCTCGCTTATACAGAATTTAGCAGAAGAAGAACTGATAGCCCCCTTTAGGCCCTATTCTGTGGTCCTGGATATTGATCCGACCCACCTCACTCAGGGAGACAATCAGATAGATTTTGCCTTGAATAACGGGAGAATTCTGAATGTGCATATTGAACTGACTTTCCCCAGTGATAAAGCCCCTTCTTATACGGAACCCATGGGCATATTTGATTCTCACATGAGTGATCTCATGGCCTTTAAGCAGAAGATAGCAGTAGGACCTGGGATTAAGTTTGATGTGGTGGATGCAGTAGAAACCTGGCAGGATGAGTTCGAACGGGTGCCTACAGAATCCGGTGGCTTAGCGGCTCTTCGAAAGAAAGCATCTATTACAGGAGCTACATTAGCCGTAAAAATCTCTGGGAATAGTGATGCCCAACTGGCCTCCACCGGTAAGGCGAAAGGCATTACACATTATGAGATTCTCTTAGATGATGTAGTGGTGCAAACCATCAGAGTTGATACAGATCATGCCGTGGCTGCCTTCGTTCATAAGACAGAGGTAGATATCAGTGGACTTATGAATGGAGAGCATGAGCTATTTGTAAGAGCTTATGATGTAGATGGAGGCCTTTCTGTAGCTGATTACTTTCAGGCAGCTGCTTATCCAGCCAGACCTATTCCGATCATCTTTACGGTAGAGGGAAGTACGGTAAGCATAGATCCATCTTTAGATGAAAAGATAAGATTGTATCCTAATCCTACGGAAGGGCAAACACTACTCAAGTGGGAACCAGTATTGGGCATTCAAAAAGTAATGTTAACAGATGTGTGGGGGAAACTCATTGATCAGCAACAAGTAGACGCCAATAAAAATGAAGTACTGCTAGACATAGAAGGAGCATCTGGGATTTACTTTGTAAGGGTAATTACCCATGATCAGTCTACCTATACTTTCAAGCTCTCAAAGCAGTGAAAGAAATCTTATATCTGTAAGAGACTTAGCTGGTTCGTCAGAAGTTCCTGTTTCAATTCTTCATGGAGGTTGTTGAAAGATTCTTTCGAGATCCTTCTTGAAATGATGCCCTCTTCTAATAAGAGAATTTCATCTGCTAATTCACTTATGCTGGAGAATATGTGTGAGGAGATCAGTAGCGTTTTGCCTTTATCTCTCAGCATCTTGAGGATTTCAGATATGAGCAAATTGCTTTGGATGTCCACCCCGTTAAAAGGCTCATCCAGAAGGAAAAACTCATTCTGCTGTAAGAGGATTCCCAGAAATGCCAGCTTCTTTTGCATGCCTGTAGAGTAGGTCGTAGCAAATTGCTGAAGAGGTAAATTGAATATGTTCTGCCGGTCAAACTCTACTTCAGTAAGTCCTCTCGCCTGACAGAGGAGTTGGAGGTACTCTTTTCCGGTCAGGAAAGGCATAAAGTAGGGAACAGTTTGAAGATAGCCTGTATGAGATCTTACGCCGTCAAGTTCTGATGTGATGCTACCCTTGTAAGAGGAGATACCTGAAATGCAGTCAAACAGCGTGGTCTTACCAGCTCCATTCTTTCCTATGATTCCATAGATCTTCCCTTTTTCCAGGTCCATGTTGATCCCCTTGAGGACAGGTTTCAACCCGTAGTATTTAGTCAGTTGGCTTATGCTGATCATGTTAATAGCTGTGAGAGGTTTTTAAAGGCCTTGGGGCCAAAGTAGAAATAGATAAATAGGAGAAAGGGAGGGAAGGCCATTCCTAATCCTACCATGATGGAAAAGAATACATCTGCTTTTTGAGGAAATCTGGCGTACTTAACCAGAATAACGCTAGCCAGATTTAGGTAGATTATCATTTGAAGACAGAAAAGCGTTAGTAGTTGGTCTGTAAATGATAGCGTAGTTACTAGACCCAAGGGAAGAGAAAGGAAGGAGCTATAAATGAGACCTATCCATAATTTGTATAAGAGAAAAGCCCTTGGATTCTTATCATATATCCATACATGAAAAGGTTTCTCTATTTCACTTAAGAAGTTGGGTATGCTTAGGATTAAGAAAAAGTACGCTATTACTATCAAGGTAAAATTCTCTACTCTGACTCCTTGATAGGCGAGAAAATAGGAAGCCAATATCAGCCAGATGTATTGACGAAATCCCACGATAAACTCATAGGGGTGCTTAAAAAAGGGAGTAGGGAAATTGAGGGAAATCCCAGAGTCAAAACGTATGAAGGCTAGCCCTATCATACCTATCAATAGAAATACAGCTGGAAATACTTGATAAAATAGTCCCAGCATCACAAGAGGGAATATAGCTGCCAGCATATTCTCCACCACTCTCAATACATAGTAGGAAGAGGAGGGAAACTGCAGCTTCAAAAAGCTATTTCTTGCCTTACTACTCAGTTTTCCAATAAGAAATAAGCTTAGACAAGCGTATATCCATCCGGCAAAGTGAAATTTATCCAAAATAAGGATAGAGCATATTACTGCTATGAGCGTAATACCTACATAAGCCACAATCGGTGAAAAGCCAATAGATTGAACTTTCCTTCTTAATACCAGAAATTGGAGGGAGAGATAAAAAGTCAGCTTCATATTAAGGCCTATTCAATTCTATAGGTAGCCTTAATAGGACTTTTCTTACAGCTGCTTAGTGAAACATTTCCTGGACCCTGTACCAGAACCCTAGCGGTCGATAGCCATTCCAACGCCATCCGGGTTGGGGGGTTCCCATGAAAAGATCTGTGAGATCACGGGTAATACCCAGTCCATTTTTTGAATTGGTGAAGTAGACCAGACCTTTTTGCTGGTCTGGAGAGAAGGTGAAATAAGCACGGAAAGTTCCATTATCTCCCCATTGCCAGTATTCCGTTCCATTGGCTGTTTGTTGGATGCCTAGTCCTAATCCCCAACTAACCCTTTCCATTCCATCCATATAGCTTTTCACAGCTACCTGCTCCCTGAACATCTCTTTTATGGTAGAGGAAGCTACCAGGGTAGGAGAGGAAAGTTCCATCAGGAAGCGAGCATAATCTTCTGCTGTAGTTTGGAGAGAGGCAGCAGCATTTTCTCTTTCCGGTTTCCAGTGTCCTTTAACCTCCTGAAACTTATCATGTGGCAACGCATGGTTTACCTCAAAGCATTCTTCCCAGATATAGCTACTGTTGTCCATGTGGAGGGGCGCGAAGACATATTCCTTAGCCAGCTGCTGTAAGGACAATCCTGTCAGATGCTCCAGACTATGCTGTAACCAGACAAATCCTTCACCCGAATACCCGAACTTGCTTCCAGGTTCCTGCAGGAACTTCTTTTCGCCCCTGCTCCAGTTGGGTAGGCCGGTAGTGTGGCTAAGAACCATTCTGGGGGTAACCTTCTCATGCCAATCTCCTTGCTCCAATCCTGGGTAGGGGGCATATTGTACGAGAGGAGTGTCCAGATCAATGATGCCCTTTTCTACCATTTGCATGACCATATAGCCTACGATGGGTTTGCTGAGAGAAGCAGCAGCAAAGATGGTTTTGGGATTTACGCTCTCCTCTCCATCAGCCCTTTTCTTGCCTATGGCTAGATTTTGGGAGATAGAGCCATTTTCAAAGTAGGCAAGTGATATGGCTGGAATCCTGGCCTTCTTGAGGATGGTGCTCACTTCTTGTTCATAGTCTACCCCCTGCGCCTTGCTAGTTAGACTAGAGAGCAGGATCAGGACAAGAACAAAGCTGATTCTTTTCATCATTCTCATGGGCAATACATACCAGAATTTAGGACTATGCTAGAATGATGCCTAAGAAGTCGGAATAGTTGCTTAGGGAAATAAGTATTCGACTGCTAGTATCCGCTAACCCATCTTCTTCTATGAATTCTCTACGAACAGCATAACTATTCTTGCTACTAAAGAAATGAGCACCTTTTATGAAATCTCCTATCTTTACTCCATGGCAAAACCGGAAATCAGAACTGTGGAGGTGGTACGCTATGTGGAGCCACTAAGAGAAGGGGGCTCTCTGCCAGCTATAGTAGAGGCGGATGATAGCTTTTTGTATGTCTTGAAGTTCAGGGGAGCAGGTCAAGGCAAGAAAGCGCTCATAGCTGAATTAATTGGAGGAGAATTAGCCAGAATCATAGGATTGAAAGTGCCGGAACTGGTGTTCATGAATCTGGATGATTCTTTCAGTAAAACAGAACCGGATGAAGAGATTCAGGACCTGCTGAAATTCTCTGTGGGACTGAACCTTGGGCTACATTACTTATCAGGTGCCATCACTTTTGATCCGGCCGTTTCTGTAGCTAGTGGATTGGATGCCTCCAAGGTGGTCCTACTTGACAGTCTGATCAATAACATAGACAGAACCCACAGAAACCCGAACTTGCTCAACTGGAAGAAGGAGCTCTGGTTGATAGATCATGGGGCTAGTTTGTATTTTCACCATGCATGGACCAACTGGGAAGCCCAGGCTGAGAAGACCTTTCCGCCTATTAAAGATCATGTCCTCCTGGATAGAGCAGATGAACTGGAAGCAGCAGCTGATATCATCAGAAGCAGTATCAATGAGTTGGTTATCAGAGAGATCGTAGACATCATTCCTGAGGATTTTCTGCTGGAAGAAGGAGATACTCTTACACCAGAAGAAAAGAGAAATGCCTACACAAAATTTCTGACTATTAAACTTTCCCATTTAGATTCACACATTAAAGAAGCGGAACATGCCAGACAAGCACGTGTATGAGTACGCCTTGATCAGGGTGGTTCCCAGAGTAGAAAGAGGAGAATGTGTGAATGTGGGTGTCATCCTGTTTTGTAAGCGAAAAAAATACCTAGATATGCGCGTCCACCTGGATGAGTCCAGGCTATTAGCCCTATTCCCGGAAATAGACCTGGAAGAAGTACGCGCCTACTTAGCGGTCTGGGACCTCATCTGCAAGGGGGATCCTGAAGGAGGAGAAATAGCCAAGTTGGATACGCCCGAACGCTTCCGTTGGCTTACCGCTATGCGTAGCACCATCATCCAGAATTCACAGGTACATCCAGGTATGTGTACAGAACCTGAAGCTGTATTGGAAAAACTGTTTCAGGAGTATGTGTTATGATAAGCCTATTTTATTAGTTCAAGCCTATCCTTGTAAACATTTACAAGTTTATAGTCTTTATTCTGCAATAAGACTTCTTCCCAGCAATGGTAAATGATATTGTAGAATTCATTCATACTAACATTACCAATTTTAATATGTATCACTTTGGGAGGGGGAAGACTAATAATTATCCTATTTGAGAAATCACTATCCTTACTGATAATGGTAAGATGATGCTCTTTAGCGTATGCCCATATTTGCTTGTCTTTCCACTGAGAGTCTATATCAGACTGGTGAATGTATTCTTCAGAACTCCACAGATTAAAGTATTTTGGAAGGTTTACATCAAC
>JBCDBC010000129.1:0-9045 GCA_039184535.1 Bacteroidota bacterium
GCTGATGCCATGTTTAGGAAAGGATATATCTACCACAATACCCTCCAAGATCTGGATAAAGCTAAAATAGCTTACAACGAATTTATCCAAAAATACCCCGATCATCAGCTAATTCCTTCTGCTAAATTCGAAGTAGAGTTTTTGGGAATCCCTACTGATGAATTGTTAGAAAGACTGCCAGTAAAGGCTGAAGAGTCTGATAATGACTCTGTTTTGTCCGAATAAGTCATAGAATTATACGCTCGCCTGAAATTTCAAGATTTATCATGGAATAAATCGTAATTTGATATTACATAACCTAAACAATAATCATACAATAATTATCGCGATTTGCGGTTAGTGGTTGTAGTATATTTGTTTCGCTGGTTATATCGGTCAAATATATTATGAATATCGTACGTTCCCTTTTCCTAATATCCGCTCTGGCTTTAGTTGTATCCTGTAATGATGATCCATTTGATGACGCTGGATCACAGGAAAGGATTTTCATCCACGTAATTAATGCCTACGCGAACACAGACGCAGTTGATATCTCCATCACTGCCTTTAATAATGAGCAAAAAATAGCCTCTGATCTTTCTGTTGGTAGTTCATGGCCACAAAGTGGGTATGCCTCTCTATTGACAGACCCCAATGCATCAGATACCAGCACCACTAATACGGGTGGTCTACTTATAGCCGTTGACGAGCATACCTCAGGCGCAAGTGTGATTAGTCCTGAGTTTCTGGCCATGAGGCCTAATACAAGATCTACTCTGGTACTCCTGGACAGTGCTGGACTACCTATTTTGGTAAAAGCTTTTGATAGCTTTTCTGAAATATCTAAGGATGATCCTAATGTGAGATTCATGAATCTCAATACTGATACAAAGTCTGTAAGTCTTATTACAGACACCCCATCTCTCCGCATCAATTCTCTCAACTTTCTCAATTATTCCAGATTTTTTCAGTTTCCTGAGCAGGAATACACCTTCTATGTAGAAGATGATTTCACGGGTGAGATTTTGGATTCTATCCAGAATGTCATACTGGAACCTGGAAAACGTTATAATTTCTTTCTGACTCAGAAGGAAGGTTCTCCATTAGCGGGTTATGCTGTTCTTAATCTTGATGAGAACGAGTAATATCCCGGAGTATCCCTCTGACAAGAAGAATTTGTGAGTAGTGGGAGGTTTTTGCCCTTGATATGTGTACTAACATGTGTATCATGTAGCAAAACCTCTACAGGAGGCAGTTTACTATTGAGAACTTGTTCATTAGGTTCCTTACTCCGTATTCTGGCCCAGAAACAGCGGATACTTATGTTGCCACAGGTTTTTGGATTGAGCATGTAGTAGCAAAAGTTCCTCTTAGCAAGATAATGGCCTGAAAATGGATATATATCCATTAAGACATAAGCAGGTTAAGGAGAACTTAAGCTGAGCTAAGCCGAATAGTAAGTAGAAATACCCTCTATAAATTGAAAAACTATGAGTTGTAGGCGGATTACGCTCTTGGTGTTTTTTCTGGTTTCACTCCAGGCCTTTTCACAAAAGCTGGATACCAGACAGGCATATTGGTTCAGTGTTTCCAATTCATGGATAGACCACTCGGATTTAAATGCGGCTCTCTCCAGCCAGGAATTCGAATCTGTCAAGGATCAGTACACCAGCCTGGGGATAGGGTGGTCCCGCTTCAGTGATCGTATAGGGTTCGGACTTACGTCCAACCTGTATATGATGAGGCGCTCAGGTTACTTTAACGGGCAGCCTCTCTTCAACCAGAAAGCGGTAAATACTCAGTATTACTCTTTCGAAGGTTTTCTGGCATACGAAGTCTATCAGTCTGATGAAGGCTGGTCATTCTACCCCAGAGCTAACTTTGGGGGAGGACTCATCCGTCTACGTACCAAAGAGCTTACTACTGACTTTTTTGATACGGTTAGCAAGACTGGTCTGCAATACGGCATTTCTCTTCATATGGACAAGCTCTCCAGGCTCCCTGATGAAAGAGATGAAGAAGACAGAGCCAAGCCTAATAAATTTTTCACATTAGCCGGTTTTGCCGTAGGCTACAGATTTGCGCCTGCTTCCAGTTGGGAGCTCACACCCTTTCCTTCAGAGAATACCGTAAGCATGTCTCCACAGAGCTTTTACATCAGCGTAAACATCGGAATGGGAGAAAGAAGGTAACTAGCCTGATACCGGAATCTGAAAAGTGATATTCACGGTTTTATCCATGATCCAGCTTTTCTTTCCTACGCCGTATTCTATTCTGTTAATGGAGAATGATCCTTTGAATACGTTTTGCTGAAAAGTAAAGGGGATCTCCACATCCTTAGCTGTATTCTTCACTTTGAATGTTCCCTTTACCAGATATCCATTGCCACTTTTTTTAATGCTGGTAGAGGTAAAGGTAATGTTGGGGTATTTCTCCACCTCAAAGTAGTCTTCCGCTCTTAGGTGCTTATCACGGGTTTTATTATCCGTATCTATGGTGGCGGTGGCTACTGATAGAGAGATTTTACTTTGGTCCAGCGCATCAGGATTAAAGGAGATATCGCCATCTAACCCCTTCATGGAGCCATTTACTTTGAATCCGGCATTCTTGATGGTGAAGCCTATCTTGGCCTGATCTGCCAAAACAGTATAGTCGTTAACTGGTGCGAAGAGGACACTAAACAGAAAGGCAAATAAGAGGTTCATAGAACAAGATTTTAGGGGTAATGTATGAAGAATCTCCTGATGTGTTACTTCCTTTCAACCACCTGACTCAAAAAGACCCTACACTTTCTCAGGCAATTCCTGTGTAAACTTATGCTTTTTCAATGATACAAGTTTCTCACAGAGAGAACAGGATCCAAGTACTAATTAAGTGTTCAGATTAGTTAAAGTATGGAATAATAGCGAGCTATTGAGAAAAAATAAAGCTAGACAGCCTTCCTTACATCAGGATTTGATAGGGAAATTAGCGTTTCAAACTTGGTCTTAGTTATTTTGCCGCCATGAATAAGTTACCCAAACGATATACCATCACAGCTGCTCTCCCTTATGCGAATGGCCCCCTCCACATAGGGCACATAGCAGGGGCCTACCTACCAGCTGATATATACGTCCGCTTTCTCAGACTGAAAGAAAGAGAAGTCCTCTTCGTATGTGGAAGTGATGAACACGGGGCTGCCATTACCCTAAGAGCTAAGAAAGAAAATACGACTCCTCAAGCCATAGTAGACAGATACCACACCTCTATCAAGGAAACCTTTGAACGCTTTGGGATAGGATTTGATATCTACCACCGCACCACAGAACCCATCCACCACAAAACTTCTCAGGAGTTTTTCACCATCCTAAATGACAAGGGAGAATTTATTCTGAAAGAAACTGAGCAGCTGTATGATGAGGAGTACAAGCAGTTTTTGGCTGACCGATATGTAACGGGAACTTGTCCCGTATGTGGTCATCCTGAAGCCTACGGAGATCAGTGTGAAAACTGTGGCTCCTCCCTGAATGCGACAGAACTAAAAGATCCTAAATCCACCCTGAGCGGAAAAACACCTGTCCTCAAAAAAACTAAGCACTGGTACTTGCCACTGGATAAATATCAGCCCTGGCTGGAAGAGTGGCTGTTAGAAGGGAAGAAAGGCCAGTGGAAAAATAATGTCTACGGACAGTGTGCCTCATGGTTAAAAGCTGGCTTGCACCCAAGGTCTATGACACGAGACCTGGACTGGGGGGTAGATGTGCCTCTTCCAGAAGCTACCGGAAAAAAGATGTATGTATGGCTGGATGCCCCTATTGGCTATATCTCAGCTACCAAGCAGTGGGCCTTAGACAATGGGAAAGACTGGGAGCTTTATTGGAAGAAGCAGGAAAATGAGGAAGATAATTCTCGCCTACTGCACTTCATAGGGAAGGACAATATCGTGTTTCACTGTATCATCTTCCCCTCCATCCTGAATGCGGTGGAGGACTATCTGGTCCCTCATAACGTACCTGCCAATGAGTTCCTAAACCTGGAAGGAGACAAGCTATCTACCTCCAGAAACTGGGCCGTTTGGGTGCATGAATATCTGGATGACCTGCCTGGTAAGGAAGACGTGCTTAGGTATGTGATAGGTTCTATCATTCCGGAGAATAAGGACAGTGAGTTTACCTGGAAAGATTATCAGGCCAAGAATAACAATGGGCTGGTAGCCATTCTGGGGAACCTGGTAAACAGGGTGATCGTGCTTACTCAGAAGTACTATGAGGGCGTAGTACCGGAAGTAGCAGATCTATCGGTCTTCCTGAATGAGTTAGCAGAGAATAGTGAGGCTACTTCTTCAGACTTTGGGGCCGAGAAAGAGCTGTTCCAGAATATTCAGAAGCATATCCTCTCTTCAGAGCAAAACATAGAAAGCTTCAGATTTAGAGATGCTTTGACAGATTTCATTAGCATCGCCAGGGAGGGGAACAAGTACCTGACAGATAAGGAGCCCTGGAAGCTATGGAAGTCTGAACCTGAAAAAGTAGCTCCGGTTATGTTCACCATTACACAGGTATTGGCCAAGCTGGGGATCATCGCACAGCCTTTCCTACCAAGAACAGCAGAAAAAATCTTTGAGCTGCTAAGGATTCAGGATAAGAGCTGGAAGTGGGATGACGCCGCCGCCAATGTTCTGGTGCCTGGAGGACATACCCTCTTCAATGAAGGGAAAGCGCCTCTATTATTCGAGAAAATAGACGACGATTTAATAGAACAACAAATAGGAAAATTGGGAACAAAAGAAGACGCTACAGTAAACGTAGCACCTGCCAAAGAGGAAATCACCTTTGATGATTTTCAGAAAATGGACATCCGCATAGGCACTATACTGGAAGCCGAAAAGGTGCCCAAAACCAAGAAGCTGCTAAAGTTCAAGGTAGATACCGGACTGGATGTTAGAACCATCGTTTCTGGCGTAGCAGAGTTCTTCAAACCAGAAGAGATGGTAGGTAAGCAAGTACCTGTATTGGTGAACCTTAAGCCCAGAACCATTAGAGGCGTTGAGTCTCAGGGCATGCTCCTGTTTGCTGAGGATAGCGAAGGCGTCCTCCACCTTGTAAGCCCAGACACAGACCCTAATGCAGGTTCTTCTGTGAACTAATTGTTAGTGGAAATTACCTCTAACCAATCATCTGGAATCTCAAGAATTTGATCATTCTGAAGCAGGATGTCTCTTAAAATTGGATAAGGGACTTCCTGCACATCTATTTCTCTATCTACTGCCAAGGAGGCTGCTGCTCCCACACTTTGACCGAGTACCATAAATGTGGGAAGAATTCTAATGCTCCCATAGCCCACATAACTGGAAGAAAGGCAGGTAGGTGTAAGGAGATTCACACACTCCTCCTGCTTAGGTACGGTAGCCTGAAAGGAAATCCTAAAGGGTTTCCAGCTACTACTTCCCCCAACTTCCGTAAATCCTTCATTATAAGCATATCCATCTCGTACAATTCTTCTGGCATGATGCATATCGGGAGGCCACCAGGCTATGGCTACTGCATCTGTGGTTGTATCTGGGGAATTTCTTTTTGTATGCTCTTCTGTGATGACATAATCAGATACCATTCGCCTACCCGAGCGAATGTATAATCTGCGCGGCCAATGATCATTGTCCACAAATTCATCCTTCGGCATTCCCCTCCCTTCCCAGTTCGATCGGGTGAGGCTATCTACTGCAGCATCGTGCTGTAGAAACCAGATGAGGCCTTGGGTAAACTCCTTGTGCAGCTTGATGATACTATCTTGGACTTGATAGCTTCCCGTAGGATAAGCCCAATTTTCTCCATACAAATTGGCTGATAAATCATGCCAGCTCCCTATATCCGTTTTGCCATTATGCCGATTAGGAGAAGGCTTAAACAGCTTTCCGCCCGCCTGTAAGTACCGGCGATAAATCTCATAGGTAGCAGGATCATAGCTGGAAGGCTTGGGAATAGGAATCATATTTTCCTTCTCTCTGGTCAGGCACATCCTATAACAGAAACCTTGAATATACTTGCTAGGGGCGCCATGTTCTCCCAACTCACCAGGTTGAATAGTAGGGATCAACCCACTACTTGGGTCTCCAACTGATTGATAAGGATCTACTCGCACGGAGAACTGACGGAACGTATTCTCCGTCTGGACTCCGTTCAGACTTTCTCCATATTTTGCATTCCCCTCACGTATACTTTCATGACTTATCCCCGTCAAATAAAGCAGGTGCCCTTCGATAGAGGCATCTATATAAACTGATGCCTCTATAACTTGTCCATTCTCAAGAATGATTTTGGTAATTCTTCCTTCCTCTTTGATAACACCTTTCTCTTCCCTAATTCTCACTTTTCTTATAATGCTAATATTCTCTTCTTCTGCCAGCAGTCCTTCGATGACCTCTTCCGCTACGGAAGGTTCATACTTAGCGTACCAACTAGGATCATCAAAGTGAGCTTCTAATCCGTAATGGTCCTCCACCCTGATGTAAAATTCTCGTGCTATGCCCCCTATCACCCTCGCACTTCCAAAGCGAATGTCCTTCCCCAGCCCTTCTACCAACATGCCCCCCGGATGTCCGGTAGGTTCTATTAGCACCACCTCTTTGCCCAAGCGTGCGGCTTGAATGGCAGCCGTAAATCCAGCTTCACTACCGCCTAGTATGCAAATATCTGTTGAGATTATATGCTCCTCCTCTGCTACTTGGCACCCACTCTGAGCCCCAAAGAGTAGTCCTATCAACCATCCCCAAATTATCGCCTTACGTTTCATCATGCTTGTGGATACGGTTTAACTTGACCGATCTATTATCTGAGAGAGAAAGGCTAATAGTAGCTACCTAATTAGCTGGGAAGGGCTGAGAATATATCTACCAACCTTAGTTCTATAGATTACGCCAAAAGTCTGCAGGGGACTTCAAGGTCACCGTCCTGATAGAGATAAACCTCCCTCTACATAAAGCCCGTAGGGCTTAAACCTCAATAATCCCCCGTAGAGGGTGAGACCTAAGGTAGCTACTGATGTCGCCTCTACGAGGCTAATGATTACCGGATCTTATCTACCAAGGTAGCGCTCCTACGGAGCTATCTGTTCGGGATGGCTGGATCGGGTAAAAGATGTTTTGCCCTTACTAGGGTAGGCCACGTAGCCCAGAGAAAATAAAGTATGTCATGCCGTTGGGTTTTTGGCCTCGGCATGAAGGGTCAAACGGTATCTAGCGAAACTTATCACCGAATATCACGGCTGACCTACTATATCCAACATGATGACGGAATGGATAACTGAGATAAGAAAGAAGGTATCTTCTCCTAACTAAGAAGGGGTTGGGACAATGCATGCATTGTCCTTACGGTGCTAACCAGAAATCAGATGGGATCTCTACAGCAGGCTTCCCAACAGAGGTAAACCCACTAACTCCTTCCATTCTCCCTTTCATCTCCTGCCAATTCAGTTCTCCTTGTTGAAACTGAGCAGCACGCCCCTTCTCCTCCATCCTCTCTGCCAAATACTCCTGCTCTGGCTGGCCGGGTGTAGGGATGAGTCCTACTTTCTCTAAACCTAAAGCTGCATAATCCATCAGGCTACTGTAGCCAGAGCGAGAAATGACATAGGTGGAAGAAAGGAGAAGTTGCTGGAGTTCTGCAGAAGGTAGATGATTGATGAAGGTGAGGTTTCCTTTTGTCTTAATTTCTCTGGATCCTGGCTTTCCCAGGATTAAACAGACTCGTTGATCTAGGCCTAGAAGTACATCCCTTAATTCTTCCTCGAACATAGTCCGCTGCGGTTCAGGACCTGATATCACGCATAGCAAATCGTATCTAGAGGGCAGCACAGGTTGAGTCTCTTCCAACTGAAAGCGCGACAGTGTACCCAGGTAGTGATGGTTTCTGGGCATGAGGCTCCCATGAGACATCTTACCAGCCAGGGAACGTTCTCCCTGAACATCAGGAATCCATGTAGCATCAAACCTATTTAGGTAGCGGACATGCAGCGTATTTACCCACTTGCTGAGTAACACATTCTTCAATGGAATCTGGATCTGGTGGCAGAGAATGACGGAGTAGGTGTCCTTGCTCCATAAGCCATACCTATTGTCAGAGATAACGGCTGAGAAGGAATGTTCCTGGAGTAACGCCTTTAGGGTGCCGTGTTCTTTCCAAATGGTCCTCAGAATGGTGGGAACTTGTAGAAGTATCTTCCAGATCTGATACTTGCCGGAAGTATACTGGACATCATAGGCGGGTAATTCATGGTAAGGGAGGTCAGGGAAGTATTCTCTCAGTAGTAGAAGAGATTTACCTGAACCACCTAGATGTACCTCTACTCCCTCCTGCAGTAAAGCAGAAATCAGTGGTATACACCTACTCGCATGCCCTAGCCCCCAGTCCAGCGGAGCTACCAACACTTTTTTTTTCATATCAGTCCCTGGTCGGCAAAAGAATAATAGCCTTTTATGGAGATAATGATATGATCCAATACATGAATATCAAAGAGTTTTCCGGCTGCTACTAACTTCCGGGTAGATTCATGATCTGCTTTGGAGGGCGTTAGGTTCCCGGAAGGATGGTTGTGAGCTACGATCATGGCACTGGCCAGATGGTTAATGGCCTCCTTAAATACAATTTTGGGATCTATGACGGTAGCACTTACGCCTCCCTTGAAAATCATCTTCTCTGCCTTGATCTCATTATTCCGATTAAGAAAGAGTAGGTAAAAGACTTCCTGCCTTAAATCCTCTAGTTTGGGGGCCAGATAGTTGGCTACAGATTCTGAGCTACTGATCTTCACCCTATCCTCTGTCAGTGTCCCTTTTCTTCTGGCTAACTCAAAGGCACTGACCAAGGCTACTGCCTTAGCCTTCCCTATCCCTTTAATTTTCATCAATTCTCTTACATCTGTTCTTGCGAGCTGATGGAGGCTTCCCACTTCTTCCAATACTTTCCTACCCAGGTCAATGGCGGAGTTTTCACGCGTACCTGTACCAAACAGAATTCCTAGCAGTTCTGCGTCCGTGAGAGAAGAAATGCCTCTTTTAAGCAGTTTTTCGCGTGGTTTATCTTCTTCAGCCCA
>JBCDBC010000130.1:0-9020 GCA_039184535.1 Bacteroidota bacterium
AAAAGTTATAACCTCTCCCTGGTAGATTTCCGGAAGAACAGTATTTATTCACGTAAGGCAGGCTCCCTAGCTGATCTCTAAACCACTGTCTATGCTGAGAAAAATTGTCTTGTATCACATTGGGACCTCTAATAGCCAGTCTCTGAGCGGTATTAATTCCCATATCGCGGCTGTTTAAGAGGTGAAGTTGTTGGGTAAGAATAAGGGTACAGGTAATGAGGGAAATGGAAATCACAAACTGGGTAATCACTAATCCTTTTCTGACCCAAATTCCTTTCTGGGAATTCAAAAACCTTCCTTGTAAAATTTCAGTTGGCATAAAGGAGCTTAACCCAAAGGCCACATAGGCACCCGCCAAAAGGGTTCCAGCTAAAATGGTGATGAGACCTAGCCATGCAAAGGGACTATAAAAGAATTCGGAATAGTCTAGCTGAGTATCAATTAATAGGTTAAAGGAAGGCTGAACAAAGGGAATGATAATGAAAGCTAACACTGCGGAGATGGAAGTGAGTAAAAGCGTTTCCAACAAATAGTGGACAATCAGCTGATTTTTGGTAGCTCCTACCACCTTTCTGATTCCTACTTCCTTGCCACGCTGGAGGGATTGAGCCGTAGATAAATTGATATAATTAAACCAGGCAATAGCCAGAATCAACATAGCTACCACAAAGAGAAAGGTGACTAATTTCCGATTACCAAAGGTGGGCAATGGATCTGATAAAGATTCGCCCATATGAATGTTATGGATTGCCTGAAGACTTACAGCTACCTCTTCTTCTTGTAAGTTATCTGTAATCCATTTATTTACTTGTTCTGAGAAGGTAGCCTCCAAGGCTGGGTTATTCAGTTCTACCAAAATCCCCGAAATGGCAATTTTCATGCTACTTATATCTGCCCAGTCATTTCCATTTCTTCCTTTATCAGTGGCTAGCGTTTCTACTGACAAATAGATATTAAACTTAAAATCAGTGTTTAAAGGCGGATCTGGGACTACCCCCTTAATCAGATAGTCCTGAGTGCCGAACTGGTTACTGAGGCTAAAAGATTTTCCTACTGCTGCAGCTGTGTTAAAGTACTTTTTGGCCAGGGACTGTGTAAGAACAGCCGTATTAGGTCTAGACAAATCCAGATCTCCTTCCAATGCCTCTATGTCAAACATAGAGAAGAAGGATGGATCAGTATACACAGTATTACGCTCTCTAAAGATATTCTCTCCTTTTGCTCCTTTTACTACAAACACTCCATCCCCTATTTCTGTCAATATTCTCGAACAGGCTTCGACAAAAGGAAACTGAGAAGTAATATAGGGTCCGTATCCAGGGGGAAGGGTAGCATAATAATCTTCTGATCCACTTTCTGTTGTGATAAGTCTGAAAACCCTATCTCCCTTCTCATACATCTGATTATAACTCCACTCAAAAGCTACATAGCCCAAAATCAGGAAAAATGCTGCCAGTCCTAATGCTAGCCCAAGGACATTGATACAAGAAGAAGTTCTGTTCTTCAGTAGCTGCCTAAAGGCAATAAGTAACTGTGTCTTTATCATGGTTTCGACAGATTAGGAATTATGAAACACTTATTCACTTCTCAAACTATCTACCGGATTGGCAGTGGCAGCTTTCACACTTTGGATACTTACGGTTATGAGCGTCAGGCTTAAGGCCAGCAAAGAGGCGATAAAAAATACTTCCCACTCAAGAGAGACTCTGTATTCATAACCCTTCAACCAATTCTCCAGATAATACCATGCTATGGGTATAGCTATCAGACACGAAATCAAAACCAACTTCATGAAGTTTCTCGACTGCAAAGCCCATAAATGCTTCACCGTAGCGCCTAATACTTTCCTTATCCCAATTTCCTTGGTTTTCTGCTCTGTCAAATAAGAGGAAAGTCCAAATAACCCCATGCAGGAGATAAAGATGGCGAGGAAGGCAAATATCCTTGCCAGATTTTTGATCCGCTCCTCAGCCACAAACTTTCTCCCAAAGGCCTCATCTGTGAAGGTGTAATCAAAAGGGGTGTTAGGCGACATGCTCGCAAATACCTCTTCTATGGCTTCTAGTGCCTTAGCTACTGGCACACCCGTTTTCATGCGCACAGTATGTACATTCACCCATACATCATTCAGCACAAATACGGCCGGCTGAACGGGTCGCCAAGGGGAACCCATCAGCATATCTTCTGCTACTCCTATTACGGTCATATCACTTTCCCCCCACTTGACTGTATTTCCTACTATGCTTTCTCCTCCCCCAATGATAGCGGCGGATTTCTGGTTAAAAATCAAGGCTGAGGAATCTGTAGCAAATTCTCTGGAAAAATCACGCCCCTCTATTATGTTCCATCCTACCGTTTTCCCGTATTCTGGGGAGCAGGTAATTCTGGCAAAAGTCACCACTTCATCAGGGCTTTTCCCTTCCCAGGAGATGGCAGAAGTGTTAGACCATACCCCTGTAACAGGACTCATAGAGACGGCCGTTTCTTCCACATAACCTGTACGTAGCAGCTCAGTCCTTAGCACATCAAACTTTCCACTTAGCTGATTATTGGTCATAAAGTGGATCAACCCCTCTCTATCATATCCCACTGTTCTCTCCTTAGCGTGATTAATCTGCTGGAATACCACCAGGGTCCCCACAATCAAGGCAATGGAAATCACAAACTGAAACACTACTAGCATTTCTCTAGGGATAGTAGCCCATTTCCCTACTTTTAGCCCTCCTTTTAAGGCCTGAAGAGGGTTAAAGGAAGAAAGGTAAAAGGCAGGATAACTTCCGGCTAATAAGCCTGTCAGTAGGGTGAAGCTTATTACCATCAACCAGAAAAGTGGGTTGTCTATTGGAAGGGTAAATTCTTTATCTGCCAGCTCATTAAAGAATGGGATCGAAAGCTGAATTAACACCAGGGAAATGAAGGCAGCCAGAAAGCTTACCAGCAGAGATTCACTTAAGAACTGACCTACCAGTTGGGTCCGTAGTGATCCTACAGATTTCCTGATCCCTACCTCCCTAACGCGTTTTTCTGAGCGTGCAGTGCTAAGGTTCATGAAATTGATGCAGGCAAGCAGAAGAACAAAAATACCCGTAAGCCCAAACAGCCACACATACTTTATTCTCCCCCCTATATTCTTTCCATCTTCAAAATCACTGTAGAGGTGCCATTTAGACATGGGGAAAAGAAACAACTCTGGTTCTATGTTAGGCACAAATTCTTTTTTAATGTCTTTGATCTTTTCACTCACAGATTCAAAGCTGCTATTGTGGGAAATCTGAGCAAATATCTGAAAAGAATTATTTTCCCAGTCGGTTTTTGAATTCTTCACCCAAAAATTCTTGTTCTCATACAGTTTCCAGGTGGTTAAAAAATCCGTTTCTTTCAAGCTGCTGTTCTCCGGCAAATCCTTATAAACAGCTGTAACTTTTAGGTCAGTATCATTATCATACGTGATGATTTTCCCGTAGGGATCCTCCTCTCCAAATAAGGCTTTAGCTAGGCTTTCCTTCAGTAGAATGGAATTAGGCTCCTTTAAGGCTTCTTCGTAAGAGCCGGAGACGAAATCCAAACTGAGCATTTCAGGCAGTTGGGATTGTACAGACATTCCCTCTTCAGAAATGTGGGTATCTCCATAGGAAAGTTTATGCGGCCAATTCCATGAGGCAGCCGCAAGAGCGGTAAAATCTTCCCCGTACTTTTCCTCAAGGGTATACTTAAGCGGCAGGGCTACGCCTACATTTGTATTGATCTGTCCACCGGCTTTAGCGTTCATCATGACGCGTGCCAAACGATCATAGTTCTCATGATAGGTGTTGTAGGAGAGTTCATCTTCTACCCATAGGCCAATTAGTATAGCTACGGCAAGTCCTATGGCTAGGCCCATCACATTGATCACACTGAACCACTTCTGATTGATCAGGTTTCTGTAGGCTATGGTAAGGTAGTTTTTAAACATTGCGGAAGAATTAACAGATCATATATATTACTCGCTTCTCAAACTTTCTACAGGGTTAGCTATGGCAGCTCGTATACTCTGTATGCTCACTGTCAGTAAAGTCAGAGCCAGCGCAGCAATAGAGGCTAATAAAAACACCTCCCATCCTAGGGATATTCTATACTCATATCCTTTTAGCCAGTTTTCCAGGTAATACCATGCGAGCGGAGCAGCTATGAGGCAGGAGATCAGCACAAGTTTCATAAAGTTCCTGGACTGTAATTGCCACAGGTGACTGACAGTAGCTCCCAAAACTTTCCTAATTCCTATTTCCTTAGTACGCTGCTCAGCTATATAAGAAGAAAGCCCAAACAGCCCTAAGCAAGAGATGAAGATGGCCAGAAAGGCAAACACCTTGGCCAAGTTTTTAATGCGCTCCTCCGCCGTGAACTTGGCAGCAAATTCATCATCCACAAAGTCATATTCAAAAGGCGTAGCCGGACAGAGAGAGACAAATACTTCCTCTACGGCTTTTAGGGCCTCTTCTAGAGGGGCGCCTGCGGTTAATCTGAGGGTGTGAACGTTCACCCAATCCTTATTTAGTAAAAAGGCAGTGGGCTTTACGGGCTGCCATGGAGAACCCATAAGTAGATTTTCTACTATCCCTATGACGGTATAGTCCTTACTCCCCCATTTAATGGTTTTCCCCACTAGTTCCTCCTGTCCTATGATTTCGACGGCAGCTTCATTCAAAATGATGGCTGTAGAGTCAGTAGAAAATTCTCGTGAGAAATCTCTTCCTTCCAGCATATTCCAGCCTACCGTTTTTCCATACTCAGGTGAGCAGGTGACCCTGGCAAAACTGACTAATGCATCAGGGTTTTTTCCTTCCCAATCCACGCTAGAATTATTAGACCATATCCCTGTCACCGGGCTGAGAGAGTAAGTGGCTTCTTCTACATAGCCTGTATTTAGTAATTCTGTCCTAAGCACTTCGAATTTTCCACTTAGTTCACTATTAGACATGAACTGTATCATCCCTTCTCTTTCATAGCCTACCTCCCTTTCTTTGGCGTGGTTTATCTGCTGGAAGACCACAAGGGTACCTACTATGAGGGTGATAGAAATCACAAACTGGAACACAACCAATACTTCTCTGGGAATAGTGGCCCATTTTCCGGCCTTAAATCCTCCCTTTAGCGCTTTAAGCGGATTGAAGGAGGATAGGTAAAAGGCTGGGTAGCTTCCGGCTAAAATTCCGGTCATAAGGGCAAACCCAACTACCAACATCCAAAAAACACCTGAGCCTAGAGGAAGAAACATTTTTTTATCTGCTAACTCATTAAAGCCCGGCAAAGCCAGTTGGACTAAAACTAGAGCAATAATAAATGCCAAGAAGCTCACCAGCAAAGACTCACATAAAAACTGGCTGATTAGCTGCTTTTTAAGGGAGCCTACAGCTTTCCGTATGCCTACTTCTTTGGCCCGCTTCTCAGATCTGGCAGTGCTCAGGTTCATAAAATTGATACAGGCCAGGACCAGTACAAAAATCCCTATGATGCCTATGAGCCATACGTACTGTATACGCCCCCCTGCATTTTCTCCTTGCTCAAATTCTCCATACAAATGCCACTTAGACATGGGAAAGAGAAAGTTTTCTGGATTAGCCTCGGGATTAAATTCCTTTTCTATGTCTCTAATTTTGGCATTGATGGATGTAAATGTGGCTTGGGGTGCTATCTGAGCAAATAGCTGGAAGGAATGATTATCCCACTGGTCGCCAGCAGCCTTTACCCACTGATTTTCTTTTACATAAAATGCCCAGGGTACGAGTATATCCACATTTTTAAAGCTGGAGTTATCCGGTAAGTTCTTATAAACTGCCGTAACTTTTAAGTCAGATTGATTGTCATACTTGATGATTTTTCCATAGGGATCTTCCTCTCCAAATAGCGCTTTCGCTACGGATTCTGAGAGCACAATGGAATTAGGTTCAGCCAAGGCTTCTTCATAAGTACCTGTGATGAAATCCAGGGAAAACATTTCTGGAAAGGCTGTCTCCACATTCATGCCTGTTTCTGTAGTCCGTTTATCCCCGTAGGTAATGAGATGGGGCCAATTCCAGGAAGCATAGCAGAGATGCGTAAAATCGTCTCCATATTTTTCCTCTAGGGCCGGCCTGAGTGGAATGGGAATAGCTACCCCTGTACTTATGTTATCATCAGACCCCTGGTGTACCATAGCCTGAGCCAGTCTATCATAGTTTTCATGATACGTATCATAGGTTAACTCATCATATACCCATAGTCCAATCAGCATGGCTACTGACATCCCTATGGACAACCCCAATACGTTGATCAGGCTAAACCACCTCTGCTTGATGAGGTTTCTGTATGCAAT
The DNA here is from genome assembly GCA_039184535.1 of Bacteroidota bacterium. GTDB lineage: Bacteria > Bacteroidota > Bacteroidia > J057 > J057 > JBCBKZ01. The sequence continues at coordinate 6,332 of JBCDBC010000130.1, forward strand.
TGTCAAATAATTCTTAAGCATGATCAGAATGATTAACTACTGAATTTTTCAAAGTTTATTTACTCACTTCTCAGACTATCAACCGGATTGGCTACTGCTGCACGTATGCTTTGTATGCTCACCGTTAGCAGAGTTACCACAAGTGCCAGGAAGGAAGCCATAACAAACACATCCCAGCCCAGAGAAATTCTGTACTCATATCCCGACAGCCAGCCATCCAAATAATACCAGGCTACCGGTACTGCTATCAGGCATGAAATCAGGATCAGTTTCATGAAGTTCTTTGACTGTAGCGCCCATAGGTGCTTAACCGTAGCACCTAGCACTTTGCGGATGCCTATCTCCTTGGTCCTTTGTTCAGCTACGTAGGAAGAAAGACCTAATAAGCCTAAGCAGGAAATGAAGATGGCCAGGAAGGCAAATATGCGGGCCAGGTTCTTGATGCGTTCTTCTGAGCTGAACTTAGAGGCGAACTCCTCATCTACAAACTCATAATCAAAGGGTGTATCCGGGCATAGAGATACAAATACTTCCTCCACACTGGCTAAGGCATCAGATAAAGGGGCCCCGGCTTTTAGCCTAACTGTAAAATAATTGAACCAATCACTATTTAAGGTAAATGCAGTAGGCTTCACCGGGTGCCAGGGAGAGTCCATCAAAATATCTTCTACTACGCCTATGACCTGTAGGTCATTCCCTTGCCAAGTAACTGTTTTTCCTATGATGCTTTCCCCCCCTCCTATGATGTCAGCAGCAGCTTCATTGAAGATAATGGCAGAGGAGTCAGTGGAAAACTGCCTGGAAAAGTCCCTTCCTTCCAGCACTTTCCAACCCAAAGTTTTCCCGTGCTCTGGAGAACTGGTAACCTTTGCAAAACTAAATAATGCATCCGGGTCTTTTCCTTCCCAGTTTATGCTGGTAGAGTTAGACCATACATTGGTAACAGGGCTTAGAGAGTAGGAAGCTTCTTCTACATATCCCGTATTTTTCAATTCATTAAGGAGAATTTCTCCTTTGCCCTCTAGTTCTATATTGGATGGGAATTGGATCAGGCTTGTCCTGTCATAGCCTACCGTCCGTTCCTTAGCATGGTTGATCTGCTGGAACACCACAAGGGTACCTACGATTAAAGCGATGGAGATAACAAACTGAAATACTACCAGGATTTCACGTGGAACTGTCGCCCATTTTCCTGTTTTAAAGCTCCCCTTGAGGGCCTTTAATGGACTAAAAGAGGAAAGATAAAAGGCAGGGTAGCTCCCAGCTAGTAAACTGGTAATTAGGGTAAACCCGATCAGAAGCATCCAAAAAATAGGATTCCCTAAGGGAAGGGAAATGTCTTTATCAGCCAGTTCATTAAACCCAGGAATAGCCAATTGTACAATCACCAGAGATATTACAACTGCCAACAAGCCTACCAATAAAGCTTCACTCAAAAACTGCCCTATCAATTGGGTGCGTAATGACCCTACAGCCTTTCTAATCCCTACTTCCTTAGCGCGTTTTTCAGATCTGGCCGTGCTTAGGTTCATGAAGTTGATGCAGGCCAGTAAAAGCACAAAAATCCCAGTAATCCCGAATAGCCATACATACTGAATTCTTCCTCCTACATTAACTCCATTCTTGAATTCACCATACAAATGCCATTTTTTCAATGGAAAGAGAAAAAGCTCTGGCTTGGCGTTCGGATTAAATTCGTTTTCAATACCTGCTATCTTCTCACTTACCGCTTCAAATGTAGTGTGAGGGGCTATCTGGACAAACATCTGGAAAGAGTGATTTCCCCACTGGGTACTAGCCCTCTTTGTCCATTCTCTTTGGTTTTTGTAGAGTTCCCAGGGAGCAAGTATATCTATGTTTCTAAAACTAGAATTCTCAGGTAGGTCTTTAAATACACCCGTTACTTTTAGGTCCACCATATTATCCTGTCTCACAATCTTTCCATAGGGATCCTCATCCCCAAAAAGGGCCTTTGCTACTGGCTCCGCCAAAAGGATAGAATTGGGTTCATTTAAGGCTTCCTCATATGTTCCGCTCAGAAGCTCCAGGGAAAACATTTCTGGGAAGTTGGGTTCCACATGCATGCCGGTTTCTGTGATCTTCTTGTCTCCATAAGAAATCAGGTGCGTCATTTCCCACGACCCAAATGAAAGAGCGGTAAAATCATCTCCATATCCTTCCCTTAAAGCAGGCCCTAACGGCATGGAAATAGCCACGTTAGTTCTAGTTTGTCCCGATAAGGTCTGATGGATCATCACTTGAGCCAAATGGTCATAATTCTTATGGTAGGTATCATAGGTCAGCTCATCATATACCCATAAGCCTACCAGCATAGCTACAGCCATTCCTATGGCTAGTCCCAGCACATTGATCAAGCTGAACCACTTCTGCTTGATAAGATTTCTGTATGCAATGGTAAGGTAGTTTTTAAACATGCTTGGGGTATTACTGATAGAATTCTCAAGTTAAACTCATCTGCACAATCTGACAACATATAGTCAATATGCTATACACTATATATCTTGTAATTATCCACGCTCCAGTTTCCAGGCTCTTCAGAACCTGTTTTAACCCCTTGATCTGCCTCTGGGAGTCGATTTTTAATATGGTATCTTACGATAAGTAACCAAAAAAGCATGACCCAAAACATCACTAGGCCTTTTTCCCCAGCAAAATGAATGGGAGGCCC
>JBCDBC010000131.1:0-9014 GCA_039184535.1 Bacteroidota bacterium
ACATCAAGGAAATCAGGAGTCCTAATATCACCAATAAAAGGATCCTTTGTCGGATAATAAATGTAGCTATTGCCTTCCAAGCGGGACTCATAAGCTGTAAAAGTAGTAAAATTTCTGATGGATCAGAGCCATCTTTTTCCTGCAACTTTTATAATGGACGGAATTTCTATTCTGCCTCTATTCTTACCGTAAATCTCTGGATGAGCGCAATCATTTTTCTCTCACTCACATTTACTTCATTTGGAAACACTCTGGTGGATAGTGTTACATTATCATCCAGGATTCCTCGGTTTTGAAATGCAAGTTGAAGTCTTTTGGATCTTTGTCTCATCAGAGAGCTAAGCGCAAAAGACATACTGGACGTAGTATCTCTAATTAATGAGAAAGAATATTTCTCATGTATATCAGGAAATCGGGTTAATAAGCGGTAAAAATCTGTTAATAACAGAGATCCTTCATCACTCATACTGTCAGATTGAGGAAGGAACAAATCATTTCCTTCGAAACTCACCTGAACCAACTCGTCTTCTTCTGAAACTCTTATGTCTTTCAGTTCACTAATGGCCCTTAGACTGTCCTCAAAAGCCTCCCAGAATATGATACTCCCAAAGTCCAACTTAAAAGGAGTGGTAGCTGTTTGATCTGAAGTAGGAATATCTGCTTTTCCATCAAGCCATGACTGCGGAATAGGTAGAAGGGAGATACTCCCTGGATCAGGATAAAGTGTATCTAAATGCCCCTTAGGAGGGAGTAAAAATCCCTTCCTATCTAGAATAAGGTATTGCCTATTACCCATTCTCCTCTGAATGACAGGATCTGCATATAGCATATCGATGTGATCCTGTAACTTATCTGCTCGTATTCTGGCCCTACTAGAGCTAACCTTACTTTGCTTATGGCCAGGCTCTTTCAATAAGCGCCAGTTAGGGAGTAGGTCTTCATTTGCATTCATCCGTGCACGGATCTGTGGATCTCTGTAAAGAGATACCAGATAGTTCTGAAGGGAGTCTGCTCGAAACTCATTAAACTTCGCCTCTATTCGCTGCCGCTCAGCCTCTCTCTCCCGTTCACGATCTTTCTTGTCAGAACAAGCTAGAAACAGAAGAAAAAAAGCCAACAAAAACCAACTGTATTTCAATAGATTGACTTGAATGAATAAGATGAAAATAATCTACTAATCAATCCTCAGTAGAGGACATGCAAATTAGCCAAAAAATCCTACCTTCACCCAATCATTTCGATCCCATAGGCTATCAAAAAGAGAATAAAACGGGATTGAAAGGCAATCTTGGCAAACCATTACACCTAACCTTATTTCTGATGGACGGAAAAGCAATCATCCTCTCGGGAGGATTATTTGATTCTATGAATGCAAAAACAGCTCATGGGCTGGTCAGAGGAACAGATAGATACGAGGTAGTAGGCGTTATAGATGAACCTCTGGCGGGCAAAGATGCCGGAGAGGTTTTGGAAGGCAAACATAGCGGCATTCCTGTGTTTGAATCTATAGAGACATTTTTGGCAGAACATCCCGGTGGAGCTGACTATGCCATTCTGGGAATAGCCACCGGAGGGGGAAAGCTTCCCAGGCATATGTTTCCCGAAATGAAGTCCTGCATTCAGGCGGGTATTTCTCTGGTAAGCGGTCTACATGAGTTTCTATCAGATGAGGAAGAGTTGAGTAGTCTGGCAGAAAAACACAATGTTTCCCTGATAGATGTAAGAAAACCCAAACCCAGGAAGGATCTACATTTCTGGAGCGGGAAGATCATGGAAGTAACCTGCCCCAAGATAGCAGTGATGGGATCTGACTGTGGAATAGGAAAGCGTACCACTGCCAGGTTTTTGGTAGAAAAGTTAAGAGAAGAGGGCATTAATGCCCAGATGATATATACTGGACAGACCGGTTGGTTACAGGGAGGGGTTTACGGATTCATTTTTGATTCTACCCTGAATGATTTTGTGTCTGGAGAACTGGAGCATGCAATCCATAGCTGTTATGTGAATGAGAAGCCAGATGTCATTATAGTGGAAGGACAGGCAGCACTCAGAAATCCCAGTGGTCCTTGCGGATCAGAATTTCTGGTTTCCGGCCAGATGAATGGGGTCATCCTTCAGTATGCACCTGCCAGGAAATTCTATAAAGGCTGGGAAAGTACAGGCATCCCTATGCCAGATCCAGCATCAGAAATAGCGCTAATTAAGGCTTATGGAGTTCCTACCCTGGGAATGAGCTTGAATACCAAGGGCTTAAAGAAGGAAGAAGCGAAAGAACGTCAAGAAACATATGCCAGTCAGTTAGGCCTTCCGGTAGTATTACCCGTGGAGGAAGGAGTGGAAGGACTTTTACCAGCTATCAAAAGCCTGATTACATCATGAACATACAGTCTATCTCAGTAGAAAGAGAAAACCTGGAGCTAACCAGGCCTTACTCTATTTCCTATAAAACCGTAACCTCAGTTGAGAATATCATCGTAAAGGTGGTAGGAGAAAATGGCATGGTAGGGGTAGGGGCTACTAATCCCAGCAAGCTGGTAGTGGGAGAAGACCTGAATGATACTGAGACTCTCTTAAGTGATGAGGTGCTAGGGAAGTTTGTAGGGCGAGACATTCGAGAGATCAACCTTTTATGTCAGGAACTGCATCAGCTATTTCCTGATAAGCCTGGTGCCAAAGCTGCTATGGACATTGCCTTTCATGATCTCTTTGCCCAGACATTAGGAGTTCCACTGGCTAGCTATCTGGGCCAGTACCATCATCAGCTCCCTACGTCTATCACCATCGGGATCAAGAACCTGGAAGAAACGATGGAGGAGGCGGAAGAATACGTGGGAAGGGGATTCTCTTACTTGAAGATAAAGATAGGTGGAGAATTAGAAGAAGATATGGAGCGCCTGGTAAAACTCCGTGAGAAATATGCTGACAAGATTCACATCCGGGTAGATGCCAATCAGGGTTATTCTATAGCGGAATTTACGGACTTCTATCACCGTAGCCAGACACTGGATCTGGAACTGGTAGAACAACCCCTACCCAGAAATAAAACTACAGACATGGGACAGTTTCCTCAGGAGATCAGAAATGTCATAGCGACTGACGAATCTCTGGTAAATGTAGCGGATGCGCTCACGCTGACCAAGGGAGAAACCCTCTGCGGGATATTTAACATTAAACTGATGAAATGCGGAGGGGTTTATCAGGCAAAAAGGATAGCCGAACAAGCCTCACATTACGGAATTCATCTGATGTGGGGATGTAATGATGAGAGTATAATCAGCATCACGGCAGCATTACACGCCGCTTTTTCCTGTCCTCATACCCGCTATTTAGACCTGGATGGGAGCCTGGATTTGGCTAAAGATGTAGTGAGTGGCGGATTTAAGATTAAGGATGGAATCATGTCCTTAGCAGGAGGTACAGGACTGGGAGTAAGTATTTTGTAAAGAAAAATCCTTTCTAGGTAAAGATTTGATCTGAACTAGAGAGGGTATCAGCATACAAGACTTTTCTGCGAAAATTTCTTTCTTGTTACACCGATAGGTGCTTGTAGAAAGAGAAAGGGTTAAGTAAGGCGAAGAAGGTAGATTTAAACACCTGAAATTTAATCTACCTACAGTCATGGTTATTGTAAGGAACCTGGCTTGCTTATCTGATTACCGGAAATGCACGTTACCTGCCATTCTATTCATGTTCTTATGGATACTGAACTTCCATGGTTTTGGGAATCCCACACACGATTCTCCCCTCCTCATGCCCATGGATACTGTGGGGTCATTTTCTCAAATGCAGAGCAGAGCGAAAGCACAAGGGAAATACCTGGTGGTTTTCTTCTACGACATCATGTCCTCCAGAAGTAGGGAGACAGAGAAACTTCTATACACCAAGTATCAAAAGGATAAGCAGTTCAATAACTCAGTCTTATTGATGAGACAGAATGGCTTTGCTATTGCAGGAGAAGCCAGACAGCTCAGAGATTCGTTTCAGATAGAAAATGTACCTGCTCTCCTGGTTCTGGATGGTGAGAATCAGGTGGTAGGAAAGTTAGAAGGGGGTATTCAGGAAGAGGTGCTGGATAAGATGTTTTATGATGAGGTGGTGAAAGAAGATGTGTTATTACTGGAAGAGGGAAATAGAGGAGATGAGGTGGTGAAATCCTACAGGTCAGAAGCAGACATTCCGGAGAATAGCATGATTAGGCTCGAAAACTCTTCCTTAAACTTTTTCCCTTCTGGAGAGAAGGTTATAAGGCCAGACGAAGAAGGATATAGAAAACTCCAGTATGGCTTGATCATAGATACAGGTCTGAGCTGGGAGCAATGTGTCCAAAGAACAGGGGCCTGGTTACTCTTGTGGAATTCTATGGTCTGGGCTAAGTACGAGTCAGAGGATAGATATAGCCTGATCCTGGGAGGATCAGAGAAAAAGAGGGAAGTAAAGAAATTTCAGCGCTACCTCAGAAAGCATGAACTTCCCTCATCTGTGAGCTTGTTTGCTCCAGATGTTTACTACTACAGAAGGCTGTATTAGGAGAAATGATTTATTAGAATAGATCTACTAATCAGAATTTACCTCCACTTTTCCTATTGTGCGAATGTAGATAATACATGCATCATTTGAGGAAGTAGATACATGGTGGGCAGCCTTTCCCTCAGACCCAAAATAGCTTGCAGGAGTCAGAGAATAATAATCCTCCCTACCTACTGGATTTTCTTCTGTGTTATGGTATTGAAGCTCACCTTGTATCACAACCGCGTGAAACACATCACTATTATTGAGAATGTTCCCTCTGAATCCATTTGGTAGCTTCAGCATAGTCCCGTTTAGCTTTCCTTCTTGAGGGCTCCCCCACAGATAGGCTCTTTCTACATTTGGGGTAGCATCAGAAGCCTTAGCCCATACTATGTTTGACCGGTCTATGTTTACGGGCCTTTCTCCATTATCAAGTGCTTTCTCAGTTGGAAGAACCAGATAAGGCCCACTATCAATTTCAATGTAGGCCAGATTAGTAGAATCATCAGCAGCCGTAATATGGATTTCTCCTGCAGGCTGAGTCCAGAATGATCCCCCTGGCATCCACATTTTAGCTGCATCGGGATCATCATTATGAAGGAGTCCTTCTATCACTACGCCACGATAGGTAACATTGTGTGTATGTGGAGGGGAAGAAAAGCCCTTTACAAATTTTACCAGGAAACCAGTAGCAATATCTTTTGTACGATCTCCCCAAATATTAGCTGCTTGGGGACTAGCATCTCCTCTTGCAGGATTTAGAGGTGTCCATGCTACCTCCTCGCTAGAAAGTATACGAATGGTAGGTGCTTCCTGGGCGATGAGTGAGGTAGATAAAAGGCCCAAGATTAATACTTGAATGACAAAAAGTCTCATGTAGGAATGATGATTAACTCTTTCTTCCATCAGTAAGACGAGTTTTCTGATGAAAGGTTAATGAATAAACCTAAAAGTGAGATTGATTCTCATGGTCTTACTTTTTTTCGTTTTGGGGACCTGATGCTTCCAGGAGGTTTGTGTTTCTCCTTTCATGACAAAGAGGGAACCTGAAGGAAGGTCAAAAGAAATAGTAGGAATCTCTTTCTCACTTTTATGTTTGAGCTGGAAGGTTCGGTTTTCTCCTAAGGAGAGGGAAGCGATCACAGGATTGGTGCCCAACTCCTTTTCGTCGTCACTATGCCATCCCATGCTGTCTTGTCCGTGCCGGTACTGGTTAAGGAGGACGCTATTAAATCTATGGCCACAAAAGGCTTCCACTTTCTTTTTCAGTTCTAGTAGCTCTGGTATCCATGGCTCTGGCGGTAAATGTAATCCTGAGTAGGTATAGGTGGTGCCTTTATCTCCATGCCAGGCTGTTAACCTTGGTTGGGGTATTCTTTTCCCAAAGATCTTCACTTCTTCCTGCTTCCAATGGATGTTTTTCAAGAGAATTTCTTGCAGAGATGCGGCTTCTTCTACAGAAAGAAAGTCTTTGCTATAAATCCACTCCGCATGAGGAGGGGAATAGAAAAAGCGGCCTTTTTCAGTAAAGGTAAGCCATTTTTCCAGATAAGATGAGGAGAGGATTCTGCCATTCATTTGGGGAAACGCTGGTAAAGCCGTAACTTCTTAATAGGAGATATTCCTACATTTATATGTAATTATCACAAAATCTAATACGTAAACCTAAAACACATCGCTATGAGCAGTCTAATTTATTTCGCACTTATCGGTATAGCCGCAGGATGGTTAGGAGGAAGAATCATGAAAGGAAGCGGTTTTGGTCTGATCGGCAACCTGGTTGTGGGTGTAGTAGGCGCCATTTTAGGAGGCTGGGCTCTGGGAGCACTTGGTATTTATACCAGTGGACTGATAGGTTCAATCATTTCTGCCACAGTAGGAGCTGTTTTACTTCTGTTTATTGTCAGCCTGATCAAGAAGTAAATTCTGTAACCATCGTATGTTGAAAAAATATAGGGGGAACCTAAAAAAGGCTTCCCTTATTTTTTATGAGGGTATGTTAATGCTAAGCCGCTAGGTCCGCTGCCTGTGCAGCTTTCTGCTCTTCCGGACTTAGCTTGGCTATCTTATATCCTACAAAGGCCACCAGCATAGTCATGATAGGACTGAGAATATTAAAAAAGCAGTAAGGCGCATAGATTAAGGTGGCTACGCCTAATACACCTGCTTGCGTAGCCCCACAAGTATTCCATGGTACCAGCACAGAGGTTACCGTACCTGAATCTTCCAGGGTTCTACTCAAATTCTGTGGGGCAAGTCCTCTGTCTCTGAAGGTGGAAGCGTACATTCTTCCTGGCACTACGATAGAAAGATACTGATCAGAAGCGGTAACATTGAAGAATATACAAGTACCCGTGGTAGTAGCTACTAAGGAGCCAGTAGACTTGGCTAAGGTGATCAGTGATTCTGTTATTCTCTTTAATAAACCACAGGCTTCCATAATTCCACCGAACAGCATGGCACACAAAATCAGCCAAATGGTATTCAACATTCCGGCCATTCCTCCTGTGGAAAGAAGCTCATTGGCTATCTCACTGGTGGTGGTAACACTGGTGTCTCTGGACAAAGCATTCATGACGGCTACATATGCGTCTGCTGCATAGCTTCCCATTCCGCCTCCTAACTCAGTAATCAAGGCAGGCTGAAAAATCAGCGCAAAAACTCCTCCTAGTAATGATCCTGCTAAAAGTGCAGGAACTGCTGGAACTTTCTTTACAATCATCCCAATAACCACCACAGGAACCAGGAATAAGAGAATGTTAATATTGAATTTGGCGTCTATGGCAGCTAAAAGTGGTTCTACTTGAGAAATATCAGCTGTACCTGAACCACTAAAGCCTATAAAAAGGAAAATGATAAGTGTGATGACGATGGATGGAATCGTAGTAAGCGTCATATAGCGTATATGCGTGAACAAATCTGTACCCGCTACAGCAGGTGCGAGGTTAGTGGTATCAGACAGGGGAGACATTTTATCCCCGAAGTAAGCCCCTGAAATAATTGCACCTGCGATTAGTCCTTCTGACCATCCCAAAGCTCTTCCAATTCCTAGTAGGGCTATTCCTACGGTAGCCACAGTAGACCATGAACTTCCTGTAGCAAGAGATACAATGGCACATACTATACAAGCTGCAAAGAGGAAGATCTGCGGATTCAGAATTTTAAGCCCATAATAAATCATGGCAGGTACTATCCCACTAATGAGCCATGTACCTGCAAGCGAACCTATGAGTAAGAGAATGACGATGGCTGGCAGGGCAGACTTTACGCTATTCACGGCTCCACTAAAAAGGGTTTTCCAACTATATCCTAATCTCATCCCTACGATAGCAGCAAATCCGCCTGCCAGGATCAGCGTAAACTGATTAGATCCACTCAGTGAGTCGTCCCCATACAGGATAACATTGGTAGCCAGTAAGGCAATTAAGAAAAGAATAGGGAGGAGTGCCTCCAGTAAAGTAGCTTTTCTAACTGATCCAATTTCGTTCATAACGGTATTCTGGGCTTAGGCTTAAGCCATTCAAATTAGGAAATTATTAGAGATATCACATGTATTTTTAATTTCCTTCGAAAAATTGTATTATATACTTACGCTTTATTGTACTTGCTCATGACTACAGAAAAAAACTTGAAGGGATCACCCTGTCCAGGCGTAAACGGCTTGCCCTCATTAAGCAAGCAGTAGAAAGCTTCTGTGACCAGCATCAGTTGGGAGAATTACTCTCCATAGCACAGCATGCTACTTACCAGCTCTGTAGGACAGGGTCTCATATCCTGGACCAGGAATCTCATTCTTACTGGGCCTGTGGAATCATGATGAATCTGCTGAAAGTGAATGGACTTTTTTCTCGTGCGGGGAAATTGACCCTAAGACCTTCACAGGTTTCTTCCTTCTTCCAGCTAACAGCTGCCCAAGCCACCAAGAGTGGTACGAAAGTCAAGTCTCTCCTCAGGATAAAGACCTTCTCCTCTGAATGGCAAATGAAAGGTAGACAACTCCATAGCCCAAACGCATGGATGATCTGGTTTGATGGAAAGCTGGTAGACGCCAGAAAGCTCCCTAAAGATTTCCAGCAAAAGGCTTTTCGTCAGGGACTGATTCCGTTTCTGCCTTAAGTCAGAAGGATCTGTAAGAACGAATAGTTTGCGGACAGGAGCCCGCCGATTTTCCTTTTGAGAAGCAATAGCTTGTCAATTCTCCTTTTTACGATACCAAGCAAGTTCCTGCTTGGTTAGAGACTAAATATAGGGCTCCAGCTCTATAATAAGTAGACCCCATACTTTTCATAACTCACTCTGAGAAAAAATCATTTATTAGGCGGGCAGGCCGTTCCTCCACGGGTTGTGGGAGGCTTGTAGCGTTGCATTGGAGGGACAAAGCGCTTTTGGTTACTTTTCTCGCATCAGAAAAGTAACTCCCGCTGAAGGCGACGAAGCACTAGTTAGCTGTTATTTTTAGAGAAAGAATTCTTAAAACTATGGGTAAAAAAGTAGCCACAGACTGG
>JBCDBC010000132.1:0-8969 GCA_039184535.1 Bacteroidota bacterium
TCCGATTACAGCTACTTTCATGTTTTGATAATTATTAGGAAATAAAACTAACTAGTAATTATGGTTTTTTGAGTTAATAATTGACCTAGACGTTACCCGCTAAAAATTGAAGGATAATAACACGTTTAGGTTACATAAATTAATACCAGAGCGAGGAGAGTAAAGTAAGTTAGGAGTCCTCTTAGCGATTAAAGTTGAGAAAATGTTACCCAACTGAATTCAAAAGTAGTCGATAAAAATATAGATGCTTGAGAATTATATTGAATAGCGAAATTTCATTCACGACCAGTAAATAACATACATCTTACGGGAAAGGCCTAGTCATCTGAATTTTATTTCTTACAATTTGATGTTACACCAATCTTATTATCCGGGATATATTTTTTACTAAAAGGTGGCACAGAATATTTTGTTATGATAAGAGAATGTAGGGATTATTCTTTGATGGAATATACTTATTCTTAAAAAATATATTCGGGTTAAACTTTTTTAGTTGCCATTCAAACATCTAAATCAGCCTCTTTAGTATTACATCCTCAGGAGATTCAATTTCTATTTTACCTTTGAATTACACTTGCTATATGAAATCATACGGAGAAGTATCCAAATGCCTTTTCAGCAAGAGGCAGGAAGTTGCCTAATAGATGGACATATTAGAGTTATTTATTGCATATGTATATTGCTCTTAATAAAGGTAATGTAGATTTGGAATTGAATTGGTATTATTGGCATCAATAACATCAATATTACATGAAAATTTTAATCACCGGTAACTTAGGCTATGTGGGCCCGGGTCTGGTAAAAGAGCTAAGAAAGCATCATCCCAACGCTCACATCATCGGATATGATATTGGATACTTCTCCAAGTATATCACCTCTACCAGCATCACACCAGAAGCCTATTTAGATCAGCAATACTTTGGAGACGTACGTACATTTCCATCCGAATTATTGGAAGGAGTGGATACGGTAGTAAGTCTAGCAGCTATATCTAACGACCCCATAGGCAACAAATTTGAACAGGTAACCCTGGATATCAACTACAATGCGAATATAGAAATAGCGAAAAAAGCTAAGGAAAAAGGGGTAAGAAGATTTGTATTTGCTTCCAGCTGTAGCGTCTACGGTTCCGCAGAAGAAGCACCCAGAAAAGAAGCCTCATCTTTGAATCCACTCACAGCTTATGCAAAATCTAAGGTTTACTCAGAGGATTCTTTAAAAGAACTAGCTGATGATAGCTTCATGATTACCTGTCTGAGGTTTGCCACAGCCTGTGGTATGAGTGAGAGATTAAGATTAGATCTGGTCCTAAATGACTTTGTAGCTGGGGCTATTACTTCAGGAAAAATAACTATCCTGAGTGATGGGACACCCTGGAGACCTTTGATTCATGTTCTTGATATGGCAAGGGCCATAAGATGGGCACACGAAAGGGAAGCTGAGCAAGGTGGAAACTTTCTGGTGATGAATACTGGAAGTAATGTGTGGAATTACCAGATCAAGGACCTGGCTATGGAAATCCATAAGATCATACCTGATACAGAGGTTTCCATTAATCAAAACGCTGAGCCAGACAAACGCTCCTACAGGGTGAATTTTGATCTTTTTAAAGAGCTGGCACCAGATCACCAACCAGTACATGATTTATCTACCACTATCAAGGGGCTTAGACAAGGGCTGGAAGGCATACAGTTTACGGATGCCAATTTCAGGCAGTCTAAACTTATCAGACTACACGTGATCAGTGATTTATTAGGGAAAAAGGTATTGGGAGATTCATTGGAATTGGTACCATGAAGTTTACGGAAACAAATCTGAAGGGAGCTTACATCATAGAACTGGAACCTTTCCAAGATCATAGGGGAATGTTTGCCAGAACTTTCTGTAAAAAGGAGTTCGATGCTATCGCTCACCAAAAAGAGTTTGTTCAGTTTAACCACTCCCGCACAGCCAATAAAGGAACGCTGAGAGGGATGCATTACCAAAAGCCTCCCTTTGCAGAGATCAAGCTGATCAGATGTATCAGAGGAGCGGTATATGATGTCATCATAGACATCAGAAAAGATTCTCCCACCTTTCTGAAGTATGTAGGGGTGGAGTTGACAGAAGAAAACCAGAAGATGATATATGTGCCAGAAGGCTTTGCACATGGTTTCCAGACCCTGACAGATAATGCCGAGCTGCTTTACAAGCATACGGCATATTATAGGCCGGGAAGTGAAGGGGGACTGAGATATGATGAACCTAAGGTGAATATAGAGTGGCCTTTAGCGCCCATTGATCTTTCAAAAAGAGATACAGAAGCTGATTATCTCACAGAAGCCTTTGAAGGCATAGAGATAAGCAGCCAACCACAACCAATAAATAACCTAAGCCAATAACAATTACTAACTTCTTACACCATCATATATGTCAGCAGTAAGTCCAAGTTCAAAAGTTACCTTTAATGAGAAACTCGTCCAGAGAAATTGTAGGTTCTGTAATTCCAGCCTGGACCATTCTTTTGTAGACCTAGGGACCTCTCCTTTATGTCAGCGACATGTCAAGCCTGAAGAGGCGAACGACATGGAGCCTTTCTTTCCCCTTCATGCCTTCGTCTGCCAGAATTGTTTCCTGGTACAACTGGATGAGTTTGTCAGCCCTGGTGAGATCTTTAGTGATGATTATGCGTATTTCTCTTCTTATTCTACCTCATGGCTGGCACATGCTAAGAAGTACACAGATAAGATGCAGGAAATGTTGAGTCTGGGGAAGGATAATCTGGTAGTGGAGCTTGCCAGTAATGATGGATACTTACTGCAGTATTTTGTAGAGAAGAATGTACCTGTTCTGGGAATAGAACCTACTGCTAATACAGCTGAAGCTGCCAGAGAAAAAGGCGTGAGAACCGAGGTAAAATTCTTCGGAGTAGAGACTGCCAAGGAGATGTCTGCAAAATACGGAAAGGCTGATCTTCTGTTAGGAAACAACGTACTGGCTCACGTTCCGGACATCAATGACTTTGTAGGTGGGATGAAGATTATGCTGGCAGAAGGCGGGGTAATCACCATGGAGTTTCCTCACTTGCAGCGATTGATGGAAGAAAATCAGTTTGATACTATCTATCATGAGCATTTCTCCTACCTATCTTTCACTACAGTAGAAAGAATCTTCGACCATCATGGTATTACTCTATTTGATGTGGAGGAACTCCCTACACATGGAGGTTCTATCAGAATCTTTGGAAGACATAAGAATGATGAAAGTAAACCATTGACAGCGAGGGCGATAGAGATGCACGCCAGAGAGATAGAAATGGGCTTTCAGGACTTAAACTTTTACGCTGATTTTGAGGAGAGAGTAAAAGAAACCAAGAGAAAAATTCTGGAATTCCTGATTGAAGCTAAAAGAGATAAAAAGCAGATAGTAGGATATGGAGCGCCAGGTAAAGGAAATACACTTTTGAACTACTGTGGAATCAGAACGGATTTTCTTGATTACACGGTCGACAGAAACCCACATAAGCAAGGGAACTTCCTGCCGGGAACCAGAATTCCTATATATGATCCTGAAAAAATAAGTGAAACTAAGCCTGACTATATATTCATTCTGCCCTGGAACCTGAAAACCGAGATTATTAATCAGATGAGCTTTGTAAGAGAATGGGGATGCAAGTTTGTCATTCCTATTCCAGAATTAACCATCATAGAATAACATTATTTACATCATTCATTTGCAAGCATGAAAGTAGTACTTTTTTGTGGCGGCCTTGGCACTAGACTACGTGATTACTCAGAGACCATTCCCAAGCCTATGGTAAAGATTGGGTATAGGCCCATCCTCTGGCATATCATGAAATATTACGCACACTACGGACATAAGGAATTTATCCTATGCCTGGGATATAAGGCAGATATGTTCAAACAATACTTTGTGAACTACAACGAATTTCTCTCCAATGACTTTGTGCTTTCTAATGGCGGGAGAGAAATGCAAATCTTTAACAAAGATATAGAGGACTGGAAGATCACCTTCGTGGATACTGGTGTGAAGTCCATTATTGGGGAGCGACTCATGAAGGTAAAAGATTACCTACAGGGGGAAGAAAAGTTCCTGGCACATTATACTGACACACTTTCAGATTGCCACTTGCCTGACTTGATTGACTTCTCAGAGAAGCATGATGCTACAGCTACCTTCCTGGCAGCGCAGTCTACTCAGTCTTTTCATGTGGCTCAGGTAAAGGAGGATGGTCTGGTAGAAAATATAGCCCCTATTTATGACGCAGGGCTGTGGATCAATGGTGGCTTCTTTGTCTTAAAGAATGAGATCTTCGATTACATGAAGCAGGGAGAGGAGCTAGTGGTAGAGCCTTTCCACAGACTGATTCAGGAGGACAAGCTGGTAGCTTACAAGTATAAAGGCTTCTGGGCTGCTATGGATACCTTCAAGGATAAGATGATGCTGGATAACCTCTATGCTCAGGGTAATCCTCCATGGGAAGTATGGAACCAGCCTGATAACCACTCAAGAGAACTGGAAGCAGTAAGCTAAATCATGATAGATTTGAAATGGAATGTTCCTGAAGGCAGAGGATTAAAAATTCTCTGCCTTGGGGCACATTGTGATGACATAGAAATAGGCTGTGGAGGGACCCTTTTGAAAATCATGGAGTCCTATGAAATAGAGCAGCTGAAATGGGTAGTCTTTGCCTCTAATGAAAAGCGTAAAGCAGAAGCTGAGGCAGGGGCAGCTGCCTTTCTAGAGAATTTACCACAATCCAGCGTGGATGTGTTTAGTTTCAGAGATGCTTTTCTTCCTTACTCAGCCGTAGAGGTAAAGGAGAAGTTTGAAGCTATCAAGAAAGAGATAGAACCAGACGTGGTCTTTACCCACTACAGACATGATAGGCATCAGGACCACAGACTACTCTCTGACTTGGCCTGGAATACTTTTAGGAACCATATGATACTGGAATATGAGATTCCCAAGTATGATGGGGATATGGGCATTCCTAACTGCTTTGTGCCAATTACGCAGGAGCAGGCAGAGAAAAAGATTCAGATCATTCTGGATGCATATGCGAGTCAGAAAGTAAAGCACTGGTTGGACAGAGAGACCCTGATTTCATTGATGAGATTGAGGGGGATGGAGTCAGTTACTCGTTATGCTGAGGCATTTCACTTGAGAAAAGTTATACTCTAGCTATGGAAGCTACTCAGGAGAAAAAGCAAAATCCTACAGCAAGGATGAGGGCGTTCATGGAAAGGCTATATCCTATTTGCCGTAGCATTACGGGAGATGGGGTTAGGCAGACTTTGGCTATTCTCCAGGAAATAAATCCATTAGAGATATTTGAGGTCCCTTCAGGAGAAGCTGTTTTTGACTGGACCGTACCTAAAGAGTGGAACATCAAGGATGCCTGGATCAAAAATGGCCGAGGGGAAAAAATAGTAGACTTTCAGGAACACAGCCTTCACATTCTGAACTACAGCATCCCCATTCATGAGAAGATGAACTGGGAGGAGCTGAAATCTCATATTTATACCCTTCCTGCCCAACCGGACTTAATTCCCTACAGAACTTCCTATTACAGTGAAAACTGGGGATTCTGTATGCGGCATAAGGACTTTGAACTTCTGGGAGAAGGAAAATACGAGGTCTTTATAGATAGCAGTTTAGATGAAGGCAGTCTTACCTACGGAGAACTTTTCATACCCGGGAAAAGTGAGGAGGAAGTGCTCTTCTCTACTCATATTTGTCATCCCTCATTAGCCAATGATAACCTTAGTGGGATGCTGGTATGTAGTATGCTAGCTCAGTGGCTTAGAGAAAGAGAGAATAGATATAGCTACCGCTTTGTGTTCATTCCCGGCACCATAGGCGCTATTACCTGGTTGGCCAAGAATGAAGAGAAGACAGAAAATATTAAGTATGGACTGGTAGCTCCTTTATTGGGAGATGAAGGAGGATTCACTTATAAAAAGAGTAGGAGAGGAGATACGGAGATTGACAGTATGGTGGCCCATGTGCTGAAGATGGAAGGAGTGGATCATCAGGTCAGGGAATTCTCCCCTTATGGGTATGATGAACGTCAGTATTGTTCTCCAGGCTTTAATCTGGCAGTAGGGAATCTATGCAGAACCCCTTACAGCGAGTTTCCGGAGTATCATACTTCAGGGGACAATCTGGAGTTCGTGAAAGATGATTCTCTGAAAGAATCACTGGAGATACTGAAAAAGATCGTTGGCTCGCTGGAAGCTAACCAGACTTATATAAATCTTTCTCCCATGTGTGAACCTCAATTAGGGAAAAGAGGGCTTTATGATGCTACCGGGGGAAGTTCCAACGTGAAAGATGCCAGAATGGCCATGTTATGGCTATTGAACCAGTGCGATGGAACTAATGATTTGTTACAAATCTCTATCAAATCCGGTTATTCTATCGAATTATTGGAGGAAGTGACACAAATATTGTTAGCTAAGGGACTTCTTAAGACCGTTTAGGAAAAAAATAGCTTAACCAAAAGTTCAACTTTGTACATTTTGGAAAATTTTGGGGATAAAGTACAAGGCTATGTACAGACAATTTGATAAATCTCTGGCCATGCAAGCCAGATTCCATGCTCTGATACCGGGAGGGTCCCATACCTACGCAAAAGGGGATGACCAATTCCCTCAATTTATGCCTCCTTACATCGTGAAGGGAGATGGATGCAAGGTATGGGATGCAGACGGAAATGAGTTTATGGAGTACGGCATAGGCTTACGTGCCGTAAGTTTGGGACATGGATTTAAGTCAGTAGCAGACGCCGCTGCCCGGCAAATGTATATGGGAAATAACTATACCCGCCCAGCTACCATAGAGCTGGAAGCAGCAGAGGTATTTCTAGACACCGTACAGTATGCTGACATGGTGAAATTCTGTAAAAATGGATCTGATGCCACTACAGCTGCCGTGAAACTGGCCAGAGCCTATACAGGAAAGCAGAAAATTGCCCTCTGTAGAGATCATCCTTTTTTCTCTCAGAATGATTGGTTCATGGGCTCTACACCCATAGATACAGGTATCCCACAGACCATTAAAGATCTAACGGTAACCTTTCCTTTTGACTGTATTGAGAGTGCAAAAGAAATGTTTGCTCAAAATCCTGGCGAAATAGCCTGTGTGATTATGGAGGCAGAGAAATATACGCCTGCTAAACCGGGCTATCTGAATGAACTAAAGGCCCTATGTCATGAACATGGCGCCCTCTTTATTCTGGATGAGATGATCACAGGATACAGATGGGACATAGGCGGAGCACAAACTTTTTACGACTTCGAGCCTGACCTCAGCACCTTTGGGAAAGCCATGGGAAATGGGTTCGCCATTTCTGCCTTAGCCGGGAAAAGAGAGTATATGGAGCTGGGAGGCATCTTCCATGATAAGGAAAGAGTGTTTCTGCTATCAGCTACACATGGAGCTGAAAACCACGCATTGGCTGCTTTCATGGAAGTAGTAAATGTGTACAAGGAGCAGGATGTGATCCCCAGCATGAATAAGTACGGAGCCATGCTTAAGCAGGGCCTGACTGATGTGATAGCTTCTCATGGATTAGAAAAACATATGCAGATTCTGGGAAGACCTGTTTGTATGGTATTTACCACTAAAGACCAGGAAGGAAATCCTTCACAGCCTTTCAGAACCCTCTTCATGCAGGAGTGTATCAAGCGTGGCTTGTTGGCCCCTAATCTAGTGATCTCTTTCTCCCATCAGGAGGAAGAGGTAAAGCGTACCATGGAAATTTTTGATGGTGCCCTGGAAGTGTATAAAAAAGGATTGGAGGAAGGAGTAGACAAGTACCTAGTGGGTAGATCTGTACAGCCTGTATACACCAAAAAGAACAAACCGACTCATATCGTTAAAAGCTGGTAATAACCGGCTTCTGAATAACTGTAATCAACATAGGAACAGCATAGCCTATTTGTCCTGGTTTATCATAGACTACATGCAAAATCATTCTTCGGACAAAGCACCCTTGGTTACCATTGGAATCCCTACCTATAAGGGTTCTGAGAATATTCCTTTGGCGATAGAATCTCTTATGAAGCAGGATTACCAGAACCTGGAAATCCTCATATCAGACAACTGTTCTCCGGATAATACGGAGGAGGTATGCAGAGCCTTAGCGGAGAAATATCCTCAAATCCGCTATGTGAGGCAGGAGAATAACCTGGGGGCCATCCCTAATTTCAACTATGTGCTTCATCACGCCAAGGGGAAGTACTTCATGTGGCTGTCTGATGATGATTGGTTGCAGGAGAATATAGTAAGCACTTATGTGGATTTTCTTGAGAATAACCAGGACTACGCATTGGTAAGCGGAAAGATCCTGTATTGGGAAGGAGAAGAGATTACCTACTGTGAAGAGGCCCTTTCTTTTGAAGAGGAGAAAGGGATAGAAAGAGCGGCAAATTATTATGCCATCTGGAAGCAGGGAGCCATAGTGTATGGACTTATGCGCACAGAATGGGCCCAGAAGTCTGAACTACCCATAGCACTAGGCAATGACTGGCACTTCATAGCTGACATCGCCTACATGGGCAAGATCAAGCAGCTGGAAGTAGTAGGATATAACAAGGCTCAGGGAGGCTTGTCAGATAATTATCACAACTACGCCAAAAAGATGAATGAGCATCCTATCTGGGGATATATGCCCTACACCAAAATAGCCCTGGATGCCTTTAAACGCATTGGTGGGAAGGAAACTCTGTATAAGGGAGACCCCTGGTCCAAGCGGATAGGAGGAGGAATGAAAGCAGCCAGCGGGATATGGTGGCGCTACATTTTTCCATATTATCCTAGAATGATCAAGAGAAACCTTACCCGTATTCTGGCAGCTAAATGAAGAAAAGCTGCATTTTTGGTTAAAAAAATAGCCATTCAAACCTGTGAAATATCGGGAGGAATTTCATCCACTAATTTAGCCTCAGAAATGTGAAATTTAA
>JBCDBC010000133.1:0-8967 GCA_039184535.1 Bacteroidota bacterium
AATTGGACACAAAAAGAAAAAAAACTAACACTTATAAATTGTCTTTTTCTTACGTTTTTACAACAAAATTTTTCACCCTCCTCGCTCGTTATATCTTTTGTTTTGCTTTTCAATCCAGAAACAGGTATTCCTAATGTCAAAAAATCCAGGTAAATAATCATTATTTGGCATTCAGGTACCTACCTATACCTTTCACAACCATTTTAGGGTATTATGTACTTTTTATGTACTAGATTTACATAGTTAAAAGTAGTTAATTTGCCCTTTAAAGTGTTTTTAAATTAGATATTATTTTCTATAGAAAGAATGAATCATGATCAAGCCCATGAGGAATCTACTAAAAAAGATTACATTCTTACTTTCTGGCTTACTGGCAATTTTTTCCATTCCAAACACCTATGCAGATCATGTTATTGGAGCTGATCTGACTTATGAATGTTTGGGGGCAAATACTTACCAGTTTACCTTAACGGTTTACCGTGATTGCTCTGGTGCCTTTTTCACCTCTCCACCGGAATTGAGTTTCTCAAGTTCATGTGGATTTAACACAACTCAACCCACTACTTTTGTAGGTAGTGAAGAGATCTCTCAGCTATGCCCTACAGAACTGATTAACAGTACCTGTAATTCCGGCAGTCCAAGCGCATTACCAGGTATTGAAAAATACACCTACACTGTTACACAGGTACTAGCACCCTGTGCAGACTGGGTAGTGTCATGGAATGTATGTTGTAGAAACCAGGCTGTAACGAATCTGAATATTACAAACACCACCCAGCTTTATGTAGAAGCTAACATTAATAATCTGGACGGTAGCTGTAATAGTTCTCCGGTTTTCAGTAATGATCCTGTAATCAATGTATGCGAAGGAGATCCATTCAGCTTTAACAATGGTGTTACTGATGCGGACGGAGACTCTCTGGTGTTTGATTTAATCACACCAAGAAACTTTGTCTCAGGTTCTTTTCCTGCACCTATCGCATACGTAGGAGCATTTAATCCTTACTATCCCGTAGCCACAGCTCCAGCAAATACTTTTTCTTTTGATAGAAACACCGGTCAAATGGAATTCACTCCCTCTGGTATTCAGAGAAGTATAGTTACTACCAGAGTTTCAGAATACAGAAACGGAAGATTTATGGGATCTACCATGCGTGATGTACTCATGGTAGTGCAGGCATGTGCTAATAGTAAGCCTACCTTTACCCCCTCCCTCTTAAGTGGTGCAGGAACCATCCTAAATGGAAATACCGTCTCAGTATGTGCAGGCTCACCTATGGATCTTCAAATTCAGGTAGATGACCCTGATGCAGGAGAGGTAGTTTCTATTGCCTCTAATTTGGCTGAAGCCATTCCAGCTGCTAACATAGCAACCTCAGGCTCAAACCCGGTGCTGATCAATGTCCAATGGACACCCACTGTAGCAGATCTGGGGAATTATATTTTCACTGTAAGAGCAGCAGACAATAGCTGTCCATTTAAAGGAGAATCCTCCATAGCCTTTAATATTCAAGTACAAACCAGTACTGTTTTACCTTCAAAAGACTACTTCATTTGTCCGGGAATTACTACCAGCTTGCAACTTGAAGCTACCACTCCGGATAATGGGGGTACATATACATGGAGCCCAACTACTAACCTATCTAACCCTAATATCAGAAATCCTATAGCCACGGGTGGCCTACCTGCTACCTATACGGTAACCTACCAAGAAGCCGGAGGGTGTCCCATAGTAGAGGAAATCGTGATTCAGGGTGAAGGAGAATTAACGGTAGTAGATAACACAGTAGAAATGTGTACGGGAGGATCTGTACAACTAGAAGCTAATTTTACCTTAAATGGAAGTAGTGTTCCCTTTAATTTTGTGTGGGACTCACCTATTGGCCTCAGTGATCCGCTTGTTTCTAACCCGATTGCTTCTCCCACAACATCTACTGTATATTCTGTAAGGGTTCTCACCCCTAGCTGTACCTATGAAGAGAATGTGTTTGTGAGAGTTGACCAGCCAGTAAACCTGGGAATACTCCCTGATGTGAGTGTATGTGATAATGATTCTGTCAACCTTCTTCCTGCTGGTACTACCTTTCCCTTAAGTACTTTCCAATGGGTGCCTACCTTAGGCCTGGATGATCCTAGCAGAGCTAACCCTAAAGCGTCTCCTTCCACCAATACTACTTACACACTAACGGTAAGTAATGCATGTGGAACAGAAATAGAAAATGTGAATGTGAGGGTAAGCCCTCCACTTAATCCAAATGTAGCTAAAGATGATGTAAGTTGTTTTGGAGCAGATGATGGGACTCTATCAGTAGTCACCACAGGAGGAAGTGGGACACTTTCCTACATATGGAGTCCTGCATTATCTGATAATGCTGTCCAAACAGGTCTAATGCCCGGTAATTATGAGGTGATTATTGCAGATGAGAATAATTGTAGAGACACTCTACAGACAACCATCAATGAACCACCCCTTCTTGAGTTAAACATTACAGAAGAAAAAGATGTCACATGTTCTGATATCAGAGATGGTCTGATCAGTGTATCCGCTACAGGAGGGGTCCCTGCTTACCAGTACTCTCTAGACGGATTTACCTACCTGAACCTGAATACATTTACAGGATTACAGGGAGGTACCTACATAGTTTCTGCACGGGACCAGAATAATTGTATCGTAAGTACAGCTCCCATTGAGATTCAATCCCCCGCCAAGCTAAATCTTGTGGTGGTGGGACAGGTAAATCCTAGTTGTAATACTAATTTTGGCTTGATAGAAGTTACCGGAGATGGCGGGACACCGGCTTATACCTACTCTATAGACGGTACCAATTTTGGGCCTGACCCTACCTTTGACGGACTGGGTCCAGGGACCTATAATCTTGATATCAGAGACGCTAACGGATGTGAATCCAGAACCGTAGCTCAGATTCAGCAAATTTCAGATCCTTTCGGGATAGTAGACTCATTAGCTAACATTAGCTGTTATGATCTGGAAGATGGTGCCGTACTAATAGATGCTTCTGGAGGAACACCTGGATATGAATATGCCTTGGATGGGCAGCCCTTTGGAGTAGATTCTTTATTCACAGACTTAAGAAGTGGCCAGCATGTGGTGGTTATCAGAGATGACCTAGGATGTGAATTCAATGTAAACTTTGAAATCATTGAACCCACCGAACTTACTGCTATCATTGGTTCACAGTCTGAACCGTCTTGTAATGGTATTAGTGATGGATCTGCTGTCATCCTGGGGAATGGAGGAACCTCTCCTTATCAGTATAGGGTAGGTGCAGGTCCTTACTCTCCGATCAACACCTTTAGCAACTTGGGTGCAGGCCCTTCTACATTTGAGGTAAGAGACTCTAATGGGTGTTTGGCAGACGTAAATATTGTGCTGTTTGAGCCGGATCTTTTGGAAATGAGTGTAGACTCTACCACAGATATTGTCTGTAATGGAGAAAGCGGAGGAGCTGTCTTCCTATCAGCTACTGGAGGTGTGCCTAATTACACCTATTCTCTCGATGGAAATAATTTCTTCAACATAAACAGCTTTAACAGCCTAAGTACAGGGAATTATACCTTCTATTCAAGGGATGCCAATCAATGTGTGGATTCTATAGACATAAACATTACAGAACCTCCAATCTTGAATCCTATCATCATTGATACTAACCCTATCCCATGTGCCGGTGAAAATACTGGTCTGATAGAAATAAGTGCAGAAGGAGGAGTCGGTCCGTACACCTACTCAGATGACAATGTTACCTTTGGTGCCACGACCGTCTTTGATCAGTTGGTAGCTGGGTCCTACTCTTTTTTCGTAAGAGATGCACTAGGATGTGTAAGAGAAATAAACCAGACTCTATTAGAGCCCGCCCCACTATTCTTCACCAGTAACTCTGCTAATGTTAGTTGTGATGCTACTGATGATGGATTTGCTTCTGTGGAAGTAAGTGGAGGAATTACTCCCTACACTTACAACTGGTCAAATGGAGCGACAGGCAGTTCTGCTTCTAATCTGAGTGGAGGGCTCCTAGAGGTAATCATTAGGGATGCCAACGGGTGTACATTGAACCAATCTTTTGACATAGTACAAAACCCACCCATCTTCATTGATTCTCTTATCACGGAAGAAGTGAGCTGTTTTGGCGCATCAGACGGATCTGCACGTGTAGTTGCTCGTGGAGGGTCAGGTTTTATCAACTACTCCTGGTCTAACAGCGGTAATACATCTGAAATACAGGCCATCTCAGGAGGAACCTATATCATTACCCTTACAGATACAGAAGACTGCGTCTTAATAGACTCTGTAGTAGTCTCTGAGCCAGAGCAACTAGTAGTAAATATTCAAAGACAGGAAGCTGCCAGATGTGAACTCACTAATGGCTTACTGAGTATAGAAGCCACAGGAGGTACACCTACCTACGACTACATGTGGGATACGGATCCTCCCACTGACGCTACCACCATTACAGATCTAAGTGGTGGAGATTATACCATTTCCATTTTAGATGCGAATGACTGCCAGGTAGATAGTACCATCACCGTAGAGGCTTTACCAAGTCCTTTAGCAGACTTTACGCCTGTCTGGACAGAAAGAGACTCAAGCGTTTGGAATCCCCAAGGAACTAACTTCCTGAACTTATCTACAGGCGCCGTCCGTTATGAGTGGAGCTTTGGAGATGGGAATTTCTCTACTGATACAGATCCTACCAATGAATACCTGGATCCAGGGACCTATTGGGTGAGCTTGATCGCTTATGATGCCCTTGGAGAATGTCCTGATACAGATTCTCTCCTCATAGAGCTAGTCCCAAGAGGCAATGTATTTCTCCCAAATGCCTTCAGTCCTAATAATGATGGCCGCAATGATGAATTCAGACCTGTGGGATTACAAATCAATGAATTCAAAATGACCATCTATGACCAGTGGGGAACTTTGGTAAAGGAAACCAACGGACTAAATGAAGGGTGGGACGGTATAGGCGCTGATGGTAAATCTGCCCCTGAAGGCGTGTATGTCTTCGTCATCAGAGCACTCATAAATGATGGAACTGTTTATGAGCGAACAGGTTCTATCACCCTGATCAGATAGTCAAGAATTCATTCTATACTACAAGGGCTTCCACTTCCGGAAGTCCTTTTTTTTGTACCTCTTCCTGGACTTTTCTTTCTTACAGCTATAGAAAATCTCGGCTATCTACATGAAATCACCCATCCAAAAGGTTTTGGTAACTGGTTCTTCAGGCTATCTGGGAAGTACACTGGCTTACTTGCTTGAGGAAAGCTATGAAGTTACCGGTATAGACATAACCCATTCTTCCACAACCCATAAACTAGTAGACCTAACGGATAAGCAAGCAGTAGAAGAAGCCTGTAAGGGACAGGACGCTATTATACATACTGCTGCCCTGCATGCACCCCATGTTCACATACACACTAGGGAAGAGTTCATAGACACCAACATTAAGGGAACTCTCTACCTGCTGGAAGCAGCAAAGGAGCAGGGAATCCAAAGATTTGTCTACAGCTCCTCTACCTCTGTTTATGGCAATTCTCTTGTCAATCCCCATCAGGCAGTTTGGGTTACGGAAGAACTACCTCCCCAAGGGAGAGACATTTATGACATTACCAAACTGGCGGCAGAGGGCTTATGTGAAGATCTATTTGATAATCAAAACTTGGTAACCCTTTCCCTAAGAGTGTCCAGATTTTGGAAGGAACCCTTGGCTGATAAGCTTTGGTACAGACTATTTAGAGGATTGGATGTAGTAGATGCCGCTAAGGCACACGCACTGGCCTTACATTTTTCTCCTAATCAATACGAAGTATTTAACATCTCCGGAGAAACTCCCTTTCATCCTGATGAAGTAGAAACCTTATTCCATAATCCTTCCCAATTGCTGAAGCATAAAGCTGGAGAAATGCTCCCATTTTTTGAAAAAATGGGTTGGAAAATTCCTAATAGAATAGACCGGGTATACGACATTGAGAAAGCCAAAAGGTGGTTGGGATACCAACCTACTCATTCCTACTTATCCCTGATAGAAGAAATCAGAAGAGAGAATAATCAATAATAGGCAGTTGTATTCAGAATAAACTGCCTCTCTATTCTTAACATAAGTTGACTTCATCACAGTTAATAGATATGAATACCAGTAAAACCAACCGCAGAACCTTTGTTAAGCAAGGTGTATTAGGAACAGCAGGAATCATGCTTTCGATGAATGCATCTGCATACAACCGCATCTTAGGAGCCAATGACAGGCTAAGATTTGCTGTAGTAGGACTTAATGGCAGGGGAAAAGCCCTTATGGCTGCTATCCAAACTGTTCCTAATGCAGAAATAACCTATCTCTGTGATGCAGACAGCAAGGTTATGGAGGGCGCCAAGCAGATGATGCTGAAAGCTGGATATTCAGCTCCGGCTCTAGAGAAAGATTATCGCAAACTCATGGAGAAAAAAGACCTGGATGTGGTGGCCATTGCATCGCCGGATCACTGGCATGCTCCTATGGCACTTATGGCAGTAAAGGCTGGAAAGGACGTATATGTGGAAAAACCCTGCTGTCATAATCCTGCAGAGGGAGAAATGTTGGTAGAAGCTATGGGTAAGTATGGGAAGCTCATCCAGATGGGGAATCAGCAAAGATCTGGTTTGGCCTCTCAGGAGGCTATACGAGATATAAGAGAGGGGTTAATTGGTGAGGTCTATCACGGGAAAGCCTGGTATGCGAATACCAGAGGATCCATAGGCAAAGGAAAGGTAGTAGAAGTACCTGATTATCTGGATTGGGAACTGTGGCAAGGCCCTGCTCCTAGAAGAGACTATAAAGATAATTACGTTCATTACAACTGGCATTGGTTTGAGAACTGGGGTACAGGAGAAATCAATAATAATGGTACCCACGAAATAGATATTTGTCGTTGGGCTTTAGGAGTAGAGTTTCCTGAAAAAGTAAATTCCAGTGGTGGTAGGTACCACTTTGATGACGACTGGGAGTTTTACGATACTCAAATAGCCAACTTTGAGTTTGGAGGTGGGAAAATGATCACCTGGGAAGGAAGAAGCTGTAATGGTCAGCTATTTTTTGATAGGGGAAGAGGAGTTACTATCCACGGAACGGGAGGAACCATTCTTCTGGACCGCAACCTCTACATAGCCTACAATAATAAGGGTGAACAAATCAAGTGGGTGAAAGAAGGCGTGGCTTCTGCTACTACAGATACCCTGGGCCGGGGAGGTCTGGATGACCTCCATATGAACAATCTGGTGAACGGAATCCGTAATGGAGAAGCCCTCAGATCTCCCATTGATGATGGATACAAGAGTAACCTCCTTTGCCATCTGGGGAATATTTCTCAAAAAACAGGCAGAACACTCAACATCAATCCCAAGAATGGCAGAATCCTGAATGATGCTGATGCCATGAGTATGTGGTCCAGAGAGTACGAGCCCGGATGGGAAATGAAGGTTTAACTTTCTCTACTGTACCAATAGATTGATGGTGTAATAGCTCTTCCCTTGGGCACTCAGATTCAGAATATAATAACCGGATTCTAGATTTTCTGGCATGGTATAAGTGAGTTTACTCGCCCTCGCTGGCTGGGCCATACTAAAGCTCTCCGAGGCTACTTTACTACCTGTACGAGCATACAGGCTAACCATAAGTGTCCTTACCAGTGGCAAATCCACCTCAAGGGTAAGCTCTCCTCCTTTACTTATGGGGGAAGGATAAACTGTTACAGAAAATAATTTCTCAGACCCCTTGACTACACTTTCCACTTGAGAAGTAGAAATTTCATTGGTGTCAGCAAAAGCGGCTATTTGAAAATATAGGGTTTTCTGATCTGTCAATTGAAAAGCCGTGGTATCTGTATAGCTGTAAGAAATAGAAGTACCTTCTCCTGCAGGATTTTTAACCATAACTTGGGTCAAGGGAGAAAAGTTAACACCATCTTCACTTCTGTTAATCCTGTAATAGGAGATACGTTTTTCATCCCTGATAGTCCAATTAAGGTTCACTTTTTCTCCTGATGGACTCACAAAGAAGTTCTCAAAAGTCGCATTAGGGATAAGATCTTCGGGATTTTTACCTTTTAGCTTTACCTCTACAACTTCACTAAATACAACATCATCCTGACTTCCTATCTGGGAAATCCTATAAAATAAACTGCTGTCTACCAAGGCTAGCAGGGCCTGGGTATCTGTCCACTCATAGGATTGAAGGCTGCTGTCACCACTAGCGGGTATAACCAATTGTACTCCCTGGAAAATGGTACCATTAGTAGAGCGCTGGACCACATACTCCTCTGTGTTAAACTCATTGATGGCAGACCAATTTAAAGTGATTGAACTATCAGAATTAAGGTTGGCTGTAAAGACATTGAATTGGAAAGCAGAATCTACCGGAACCTTGTATACACTATCAGGATAATTAAAAAAGGTCTTTGGACTGAGACGGGTAGCTTCATCATCCAGATAAACGATGGTAGCTTTGGTCTGATCCTCTTCCCACAGAACCCTCCTATCTCCCAGAGTGTCCACTACTGCCCAGCAAACAGAAGAAAGTGTGCTAAGGCTGTCAGCAGCTACAATGGATTTTCCATTGCCGGACTCTAATAGCTCTATATTCAAAGAAAATTGTCCAGAAGAATGAGGGGTAAGGGTCAGAGGAGAATATAGGCTATCCCCTTCAAAAGGGCCTGAGATTACAGGATCTTTTAGAATAAGCGTATCAAAACTGAAGACCAGATTAGAGGTGCCTAGTTTTCCCTCTGTGTCAAAATTTATCCCTATGTCTAAACAAAGCGTATCTACTGTGGATAGCTGATCATTTTTGGTTAAAGATAAACTGTATGTAGATTGAGCCAAGGATACTGTGGGAACCAATATGCCTATCCATAAAAGGAGTAAACACCTTTTCACCCCATGCCGAGTAAACATCTAGCGCTTATTTGATAAACAAG
>JBCDBC010000134.1:0-8921 GCA_039184535.1 Bacteroidota bacterium
ATGGCGGGTACGGCCTTACTGTCTGTCTTGACTTTGTCTACCAACTGATTGACCGCATCCTGAATGCCGGCCTGGATGGCATCCTGGAGGGCCTCATACTTCTGAGAAGTGCTTTTGGCTACTGCTGCAGATAGGATCTCCTTATCAGCTGCTTCTGGAATAGACATTTTCCCGGATAGGATGGCATGATCTGAAAGGGTGAATTGCTCTCCGCCAAAGCTCAGCGCTTCCTCACTCAGTCTATAGCCTACGCTTTGCGGACCTATCTTGATTCTTCCCTGGGTATTGATGATGGTTCCCCCTCCCAGTCCTACCGCTACAACATCCGGCATGCGGAAGTTGGTTTGTACGCCTCCTACGGTAGCAGCTTTGCTACTTTCTCTGGGAAATCCGTTGACCAGCACACCAGCGTCTGAGGTGGTACCCCCTACATCTATGACTATGCCTTCTTTTATACCTGATAATGCTCCTGCCCCCCTGATGCTGTTGGTAGGTCCACAGGCAATGGTCAGAACAGGATAAGTCCTGGCATTCTCCAGGGACATGAGGGTTCCATCATTTTGACCGAAATAAAGCTGTGCTGATATGCCATGTTTGGATACGGCTTCCTTGAATGAAGAGGTCATATTATGCGCAATGTCCTTAAGCGCAGCATTTAGGATGGTAGCGTTTTCCCTTTCCAATAAGCCTAAGCTGCCAATCTGGTGGGACATGCTGAAAGCGACATCTTCCCCAAGAATTTCTCTGGCTTTTTCCGCCACAAAGATTTCTTGTTCAGGATTGATCTGTGAGAATATGCCTGTGATAGCCACAGAAGAAACCTTCCCTTTTAGTTCTGTCAGTACCTCGGTTATTTCTTCTTCATCCAGTGTGCCTATGGGACGCCCGTCAAACTCAAATCCGCCATCAATCATGTAGGTATGGTTCCCTAGTACCGCTTTTAGGTCATCTTGTATACCTGTAAGAGGAGGGAGCATACGAGAAGCTGAACCGCAAATCCTGATGATACCTACCTTATTGAGATGCTTACGCTCTACTATGGCGTTGGTACAATGGGTAGTACCCAGCATGACATAGTGGATGTTCTCCACGGGAACTTTTGCTTGCTCCAGCACAATTTTCAGGGCATTGGCTATCCCACTGGAAACATCAAGGGTAGTAACGGTCTTGGTCTTGGCGATAATCTGGTTTTGGGCATCTACCAATACACAGTCTGTATTAGTCCCTCCTACGTCTATTCCTATTTTATAATGACTCATTTGTTGACTCTTGTTAGTGCATGTGTTCTACTCAAATGGGCGTGTATTCATTCTCATATCCGAAGGCTCCGGGCCCTCCAAGCTTGATTCCTGCTTCCGTTTTCCACTGGTCATCACAAGGCATGGCAATGACATTCAGTCGGTAGCCATACTGAAGAACCTCTGCGGTTATAGGTTCTGCTGTATCCATGTCCAGAACAGTGATGAGGTCGGGTACGGAAGCGATTACCTGATCACCTACCTTGGCTATGAGAAATTCATTCTGGAAGTCCAGGACCATTTCCTGATCAGCATAAGGGCCCAGGCCCATGAGCTTACAAACGCCCTTATTCCATCTTCCCTCAGTACGTATACCCACATCTATGATTTTCCCCTGAAAAATGAGCTTTCCCTGACTGACTTCCAGCAAAGAGTCCAGGGGATCTTTTTCTTCTTCTTTGGCTTTCAGGATGGACTGACCAATTCTTTCAGCATGAGAAATAACGCCCAGGACAGAGGCCTCCTTCATTTGCTTTCCCGTCATGGGGTAGCAGGTAATGAAACAGCATCCCCCCATGGGGATGACAGTACTTCCCACCATGATTTCCCCCCACACATTGTTGATGGTATGATAGACTGCCCTGTTACCTTTTTCGTCTGCCTGGGTGATGGGAGAAGAGGGAATGCCATGAAGGGTAAAGGTGACCATTTCCAGTCTGGGATAAGCTCGCCCCATCCCATCTGCATCTACTATGGGGATCTGCTTTTCGGCTGCTACGGCAAAAGGAATGACCCCATTTAGGCCACCTGCTTCTGCTGGCATAGTGGCATAGATTTTCTTCCCAAAGTAGGCCTCCATCATGTCAAAGGCGGCTATGGCTTCCTTTCCGCTAAATAGCTTTTCCAGCAAGATGACGGGCGCACCAAAAGCAGCCACAGGAACCACTAAGGCATCATCAGGTACTTCTTCTGGACTAACCATACTTACTTCTCCAAACTGATCTATGGCATTTTGGGCCATCAGCTTGCCTATGTAAGGATCACCTCCACCGCCTGTTCCGAGTACAGTGGATCCAAGCGCTATGGCTTCCATGTCTTGTTTATTGATCTTTCTCATATTCTTTTCCAATTAGCATGTAAATGATGTGGGTATCTTCCAGTACATAGCCTGCCTGCGGTTCAAGGGCTTGCAGGTAGATGATATCCCCCTCTTTCAACAAGCCTATTTCCATATCCTGTTCATCCACCATTTTGATGCTACCTCTTTGAATAAAAGAGATTTCATGCTGTGGATGACGAGAGACACCTTCTTCTGGTATCCTGGTCCCCTTTTTCAGGAATACCGTTCCATAGTTGACACCCACTTCAGGATGAGCCTTGAATGTAAATAGCACCCTTTGCCTGTCTTCTGAAGAATCAGGAAACGTTAACTTTTTGATCTCCATCTACCAGTTGATTTTCTATTTGTTTCTCAGAGCCAAAGAGCAAATTCATGATCCAGAAGGCTATGGCAGAAATAAATATGGACAATAGATTTTTGACCGGATCTTCCAGCAAAACCATGATGAGTACCCCCGCTCCCCATGCCACAAAGCCTGTGAGGTTAAAGGCCGTTTTCTTCTCGAAATCAAATGACTTTGCCAGCCAAAGATCCCCTATCAGCACCCCTGCTATAGGAGGGATGGTGGTGGTCAGGATCATGAGGAACCCAATGAAATGGTTCATGATGCCCATGACTGCCAGCAGAGTTCCTACCGCACCTGCTATTAAGGTGGAGAGTGGACGTTTTTCTTCTGGTAGATTGAGCATTTGATTCACGGCTAGTCCACCTGAGTAGGCATTGATGACATTGGTGGTCCAGGTAGCCAGAATCAAAATAGAGAGCGCCAACACAGGATAGCCCAGGCGAGAGAAAATCTCTGTGATGTCATGTGTTCCCTGAAGTATACTCAACATAGCCCCCACAATAAGGAGCAAAATACCTCCGGGAATTAGCCCCAGAATGGACCCCAGGACAGCGTCCTTTTCCGTCTTGGCAAAACGGTTAATATCAGGGGAAATCACGCCTCCCACAGAAACGAAGCCTATAGCCAATCCAATAGCTGTCAGTAAGCCCATTGGTTGGTCGGGTTGAAAGGCCAGTATGCTATCAAATCCCTTATCCTGGAAAGAGACAGTAAGTCCGTATATCATGAGAAAGAGAATGGCAGGAGCTGCCAGATAGTTAAGCCATTTCATGAATCTGAAGCCATACACGGCAGTCAACAGCATAACTACTCCCCAAAAGCAGGAAGAAATAGCTTCCGGTAATTCGTAGGAGAAAGTTTCTGCTATGAGCTTGGAGAAAGAAATTCCGGCTATGTTAGTCTGTACGCCAAACCATCCCATAGTTGCCAAGCCTACGATCAGGCCTATTAATAGCGTTCCCCCCTTTTGTCCAAAAGAGCTCCTGGCCAACTGCACCGTATTCAGACGGAATCTGACAGCGGCAATACTTTCCAGGCACATGTAGACAGCCACGAACCCTATTCCCATCAGTCCTCCTAGAATGGCCTGGTAAAAACTGAGTCCATCAATTAGGGTGCTCCCTATGAGCAAGGAAGGGATACTGATCATTCCACCTATCCAAATGGAAGCAAGGCCGGGCCATTTGGTCAATTGTTTTTCCTGCTGCTTCATTTCATCACTGATTACTAGATTTGATAGTGTTCTTCGGCTTGCTTGGGTGTTATGTATCCATTTTTCAGGTCTTCTTTTACCTTTTCTGCTGGTCTATTTTTGGGGCTTCCATATCCTCCTCCCGTTGCTGTAACACATCTTACCACATCTCCTTTGACCAGATGCGTATTGGTGGTGAGGCTGTACCTTTCTATTTCCCCACTTTTTCTCCTGATCTGCATATAGTTATAAGAACCTTCACTCCCTCCGTTGGCTCCCCATGTAGGGTAGGCTTCCCCTAAAAAGGCGGCCGTAACAAAAGCCTCATCAGAGAGAATTCGAAAATCCAGGTATTGCCCATTTCCTCCTTGAAATTCTCCATATCCGCCTCCTTCATTATGGAAGGCGTATTGTTCTACCATGAGGCCATAGCGCATTTCCCGTATTTCAATGGGGATGTTATAGCTTTCCCCGCTTCCGCAGGAGAGTTGTCCTCTGTTTCCATCATGATGGTTACTAGCTCCCCAACCCCCTGCGAGGGGTTCTGCCTGAATGAAGAACTGCTGGGTATCAGGGTGTATGCCGGAGATGAAGGTGGCACAGACAGATCTTAGGTGTCCTGCCGGTAATAGTCCGGGAACGGCCTCAGACAGCACTCTCCATACCAGGTCCATGGTAGTGATAAGGGTCTCATAGTAGATAGAACAAGCCGCAGGAGGCTGAGCACTGATGACTGTCCCTGGTTCGCATATGACCCTAAGAGGTCGGAAAGAGCCTCCGTTAGCTGGAGAATCCGGCGTAGTAACCGCTTTAAAGATGCTTCGTACGCCTGTGATGAGACCGGTATAAGATAAGTTTAAGGGGCTATTGAGTTGAGGATGAGAGCCGGAAAAGTCCACCTCCATTTCAGTATCAGTAATGGTAATAGCCACCTGAATAGGAAAGGGGCCTTTGCCGGATCCATCATCTTCTAACAATGTTTTCCCGGAGAAAGTCCCTTTTGGCAATTCTCTCAAAGCTGCCAAACTCAAGGTTTCTCCATAGGTCAGCATGTGCTCCTTGGCAGAGACAAAGGTTTCCAGCCCATATTTCTCCGTAAGCTCTATGACCCGTCTTGCTCCTAGTTCTGCGGCTGCTATACCCGCAAACAAATCTCCTATGGTGCTGTCCGGAAGTCGGACATTGGCTTTGATCATATCTATGACCGCCTGGTTTAGTTCTCCTTTAGATTTTATTTTGATAAAGGGAAAGTGCAATCCTTCCTGATAGATCTCCGTAGCTACTGTGGAAACTGAGCCCGCATAGGTACCTCCCAGTTCTGTCCAGTGGGCCTTGTTGACAGAAAAGGCAATTAATTCTCCTTGAAAGAAGATGGGTATGATGACAGAGACATCAGAGAGGTGGGTTCCACCACCGGAGAAAGGGGTATTGGCTATGAATACATCTCCTTCATGAATCTTATCTAATGGGTATTTATCAAGGGTGCTTTGAACTACTGTATCCAGGCAGGCAAGAAAAGCGGTAACCCCATTGCCCTGCGCCAGGAGATCTCCCTTTTCGTCTGTGAGACCTACAGCATAATCCAACGATTCATAAATGATGGGGCTCATGCTACTTCTCTGCATAGCCAGAAACATTTCATCACCTATAGCCACCAGGCTATCCTGTATGATGCCCAATGTGAACTTATTCATAGCCATTTCCTTTTTTGATGATCAGATTCCCCCATGTATCTATTGTCAGTTGAAAGCCAGGAGGGAGGACGGTAGAAGTATCTTTCTCTGCTATGATGGCAGGACCTTCCAGTACACTGCCCCTTGAAAGATTATCTCGTTCATATACCTTGCTGGTATGGGTACCAAATCTCCCAAAGTCGACCTTGCTTTCAGCATAAATAGTTGGTGTTTGGGAAGCCTCCTGCTGGGCCTGCTCGGGGAAGGAAGGCTTGGGAACAGGTACTGAGGCTACAAGGTGGAAATTTACCCACTCTATGGGGGCGTTTAGCTGAAAGGAATACTGCTTTTTGTGCTGTTGATGAAAATCTGCTTGAAGGGCCTCCAGGGGAAGCTTTGAGCCGGCTTGATAGTCGAAAGAGACTTTCACATAATGCTCCTGACCTGCATACCGCATATCCGCATAATACTGGTAAACGATTTGTTCTTTCCCAAAGCCGTCCTCTTGATAGGATTGCTCGGCTTCCAGCATTATTTCTTCCAGTTTTTCTGTGAAGAAGGATAGGTTCTCTTCTTTCACTTCCTTTACTTCCGTGCGTATGTAATCTCTTCTGAGATCTGAGAGGAGCATGCCTAAGGCTGAGAAAACCCCCGCATTTACAGGGACTATGATTTCAGGTATCTGTAGCTCCGCTGCCAGGAATGCGGCATGCATAGGACCACCACCCCCTATCACCAGTAATGAGAAATCTCGAGGGTCATAGCCTTTGTTGACCGAAATGAGTTTGAGAGCATTGACCATATTAGCATTAGCTACTGATAATATGCCGGTAGCTACTTCTCCCACGGGTACATCTAATTCACTGGAGAGCTGTTGAAAGGCCGTTTTCATGGCTTGTTTGTCGGGTTGGGCCTTTCCTCCCATGAAGAAGTCAGGATGGATTCTCCCACACAGGAGATTCGCATCCGTGGTAGTTACGGTAGTGCCTCCTCTTCCATAAGCTGCCGGGCCCGGGAAAGCGCCTGCACTTTGGGGGCCTACATGTAGCTTCCCCCCTTTATCCACCCAGGCAATGCTTCCGCCTCCATTTCCGATCTCTACAATGTCTATTACGGGTGTTTGTACGGGATAGCCCGCTTGTGTTTTTGAGTGTGCTATTTTATAGTTGGTGGTGATCTTGAGTTCCCCCTTCTCAATCAAAGAACACTTGGCTGTAGTACCGCCTATGTCCAATACAATGAGGTTGGGCTTGTGCATAATCTTCCCTAATTCTGCTGCCCCGAGCATACCACTTGCTGGTCCTGATTCTATGAGGGTAATAGGATTGGCCTTAACGGCATCTACAGTAGTGATTCCCCCATTAGATTGCATGATGTAGGGGGCGGGTTGAAAGCCTCCTTCTTTCAGTTTGTTCTCCAGCTTATTGAGGTAGGTCCTGGCGACAGGCGTCACGTATGCAGACAGCACGGTAGAGCTGGTCCTTTCATACTCACGCCACTCCCTGTTAACCGTATGTGAACAGATGACAGGAACCTCTGGGAGATGTTTACTGGCCAATTGGGCTATTCTCTCTTCATGGATGGGGTTTTTGTAAGCATGTAGGCAGCAAATGGCAATAGCTTCTACGCCTTCTTCTCTGAAGATTTCCAGGGCATCAAGTACTTCACTTTCTACTAATTCCTGGTGAACGTCTCCTTTATAGGTGATTCTTTCTGAAACCTCTTGCCGTAAATATCTGGGCACAAAGGGAGGTTGCTTCACAAAGTTAAAGTTGAATAGATCTGGTCTGTTAGCTCTGGCGATTTCCAGTACGTCCCTAAACCCCTTAGTGGTAATAAGTCCTGTTTTAGCCCCTTTTTTTTCGGTAAGTGTATTGATGACAACAGTAGTTCCATGTGCGAAAAAATCTATAGATTCCAGAGAGATGTTTCTGGAGGCGATGGCGTTGAATATTCCCTCTTCAAAGTTCGGGGCCGTAGTATCTGTCTTGGCCGTAATGATTCTTCCAGAATGATCAGAATCCGGTTCAAATTCATACAGCACCAAATCCGTAAAAGTACCCCCAATATCTGTCGCCAATCTGATAGGCATGTTGTCTAAGGATTAAGTAAAGATGAAGGAAAAGAAGGATGGCTCTACGGGGAACCATCCTTATACATGAGTCAACTAGAAGCTTACTGAGAGATCTATCCCTACAGTAGTGGGTTGACCTATCCAACCAATATCTCCTGCAGCACTACCTGAAATTTCTCCTGCAAAGTATTCCTGGTAGTAATCGGTGTCCAGGAGGTTATTCCCCCACAGGCCGATGGTAAATTTCTTATCAATGGTCAGTGTCAGTCTGGTATCCAGCAGGGTGAATGGATCTGCTTTGTCAATGTTATCTTCATGCCAGTAGATTTCTCCTTTCTGACTGAGGTTTACAAATCCTCCGAAATCCACTTTGTCAGAGATAGGGAAGGCAGACTGTATGGCTATGTTAGCTGTAGTTCTGGGTACAAAGGGCGTAGTGTTTCCTTCAAATCCAGTACGGTCAGTACCTCCGGCATTTCCACCTTCTTTGATGATAGAGGAAGTATATCCGAAGCCAGCCAGGATATCAAAGTACTTGGAAGCTCTCCACTTAATCTCGGCCTCAACTCCGGTAACCTCTGTTCTTGGAAGGTTATAGTTCCCCAGTACGAGGGCTCCGTTACCTGCACCTATGGCTACGGCATATTGTTGCTGATTGGTAAAGTCTATCAGGAAGGCTGCAGCATTAAAGATAAATCTGTCATCTTCTGTAGTGGACTTAAATCCTAGCTCATAGCTGTTACTGGTTTCCCCTTCATAGTCAGAGTCGTACAAGGCTGTTGCGTCAGAATTAAATCCTCCACTTCTATATCCGCGGCCATAGTTTCCGTAGATGAGAATGTTATCAGTCGCCTGGTAAGAGAGAGATACCTTGGGCTGTAGTTCACTTTGCGTTTTGGTAGGATTGGTCCTTAGCAGTTGATTATCCTGTGAGATGTCATCATTGTCCCATCTTAATCCAAAGGAAAGGGTAAAGGCATCTGATACTTTGTAGTCTGCAAAACCAAATAAGGCAAATGTATTATAGGTACTCACGAAATCAGAAAGGGTGGCCAATAATGCCTGTGTACCCGTAGGTGCTGCAGGTTCAGCAAAGAAGCCAAAGTCAGCCGTAGCCAAGGTCAGTAGGGTTTTGTCAGAGGACTGGTAGAAGGCGCCCAGGTCCCATACAAACTTGGCATCTGTATTGGTAGATCCCAACCTGATTTCCTGGTTGAAGGTACGGGTATCACTATCCTGGTCCTGGCGAAGTATATCTACAGGCAGGAAGTCCAGGTC
>JBCDBC010000135.1:0-8893 GCA_039184535.1 Bacteroidota bacterium
GCTGTGGTTAGATACCTAATTTTGAATTTCTCCTTGGGTACAATAAAAAATTGTTAAAAACCCAGTGGTAAAAGGAGCGATTT
The DNA here is from genome assembly GCA_039184535.1 of Bacteroidota bacterium. Taxonomy (GTDB): domain Bacteria; phylum Bacteroidota; class Bacteroidia; order J057; family J057; genus JBCBKZ01. The sequence continues at coordinate 84 of JBCDBC010000135.1, forward strand.
TTAGATGATCTTCAATATTTAATCGTTTTTTTATCAAAAACATAAAAATAAAATATTTTTGTTAAAATATTTGTAAAGTATATCTAGCTCTTCTACATTTGTATCAACACATGAGGAGAAGGATTGAGAGATTTGTAAAGAGTGTTCTTTAAACATACTGTAGGGTGATGAAACTGGCAGCCATACCCTCCTGTCTCGGGGGCGAGGGCTCGGAATAAATCCTGTTCGCAGGACTAACCACCTCGTGAAGGTTCGAATCCTTCCCCTACAGCAAAAAAGCCTCCTAATATAGGGGGCTTTTCTTTTTTTCAGAAAACACTGGTAGCAAGAGAGTATTCTACTGCTCACTCCACCAAAATTTCTTCATCCAGAATTTTGATAGGTCTCTTCATACTTTCCTCAAGGGAAATAAAGGTCTCAGTCCTCTGTATCCCCACTATGGGCTGAATCTTATCATTCAATACGGACCTAAGCTCACGCGTATTTCTACTAATGATCTTAATAAATATTCCATACCTCCCTGTGGTGTAGTGTATTTCTGTGATTTCTTCTATGGACTCTAACTGGGTAACTATCTCATTATACAATGAGCCTTTCTCCAGGAACATCCCTACGAAAGCACATATATCATATCCTAGCTTGGAAGGATCAATCTCCAGGTGAGACCCTCTAACGACCCCTATGGAGTCTAGCTTTTTCAGTCTCACATGGACTGTCCCGCCTGAAACCACCAGTTTTTTTGCAATCTCAGTATAGGGCATCTGAGCATTCTCCATCAGTAAGGAAAGGATCTGCAAGTCCAGTTTATCTACATCCAAATTTGCTGGCATCTATCTCAACGGATTTAACAATTTCACTTTCAAAGCACAAAAGTAATAACAGTTTTTCAAAATTTATAGGATTTTACCCCATACGAGTTGGCAAAAAAAGAAGCGGAATTAAAAATATGTTAATAAGCTGAACATTTAGTTAGGCTTTTGAGCGATTAACCTTTCCTGTAATTCCGCTAATTTTTCATCCTGCTTTTCTCTTTTTTGGTCTAAAGCGAGCTTATCATTCTCATACTTTTGTCTGAACTCCTCAAAGGCCAACTCCTCCTGCAAGGCCTTCTTTTTCTCATTATTATAGTTGACTCTGAAAGAGAACAGTTTGGATGGAATAGAAATGATAGACTGGAGAATCTTGATAGGTACTTCAATGATGGCTAATGCCTGACTAGGTTTTTCAAGGTGAATTTTCACCGGATAGCCGAAGTCATCAAAGCTTACCTCAAAACTGTTTTTCACAAAACTGGCATTAGGGATCTCAATAAAATGAAGCATATTCCCATTAGGCATGGTCATTAATTCTACCTGAGACTCATCTCCCACAGATACTACCCACTTGAAAGTCTCTTTGGGTCTACAAAAAATGCCAAAACGTCCATTAGATTTTTCTGCATCTACTCCTTCCTCTCTTTTCTTCTTGCCTAAAGGTTCCAGGGCTACCTTAAATCCATGCTCCCCCAGAATTTTGTTCACTGATGCCATTTCTTCCTCATCAAAAGGATCTACAGGTCCGGAGAAAATTTTCACTGGTTGTTTTTCTGGACCCAGGGATCTGGTAGTAGGACCTGCTCCTAACTGAGCAGCGGTCTCTGCTAACTCTATGACCTTCTCAGCCACTTTGACGGTTTGGTCTTCTATAGTAGTACCTATTTTTCTGAGAAAGCCATTTTCTGTGAACTCTATATCTATGGCATCTGAAGAAAAAGCATTTCCAGAATACTTCAGGAAATACCTGTGATCTGGGTCTGCTACCATTTCCAGTTTACTTGAAACGGCAACTCCCTCAGATGAAGAAATGATCTCAAGATGAATAATCCCTTTAGGTAAATAGTAGTAGTGCAAATTCCCCTGAATTGGATTCGCAGTAGAAGTAAGGGGTTGTGTCGACATAATGGTTGATATGGTGTTTAACGAAATATAGGAAAGTTCTACAAAACTCCCCATATGCATAAGAGGAAAGTTCACAAAATGGAACTTGAGATAGTTCTCCTTTGACAAACAATCCATTTTGAGAAAAATCTGTTTTTTACCACAAAATAAAAGTAACTTTTTTGGGTCTGCCTAATCATAACCATATATACATAACCCTGAAAACATCATTATGAGCGGATATATCATTATAGGCATAGTAGCCACGCTGGTAAGTACTCTGGTAAGAAACAGAATGATGTCTACCATGAAAAAGCTTTCTCAGGTAGGCACACGGTCTGGCTTATCTGGAAAGGAAATAGCCGAAAAAATGTTAGCTGATAACGGAATACATGACGTACAGGTCCTCCCAGCAAAAGGGATGTTAACAGACCACTATAATCCTGGTAACAGAACGGTAAACCTGAGTGAGGCCGTTTTCCACGAAAGAAGTGTAACAGCGGCAGCAGTAGCTGCTCATGAAGTAGGCCACGCTGTACAGCATGCCACTGCCTACCCTATGCTACAATTTAGATCAGGTATAGTACCTATTGTAAACATTTCAAATAGACTTTCTCCGTTACTGATTATGGGCGGATTATTCCTGGGAGCATTGGGTTCCATTTCTCAGCTAATTCTGCTGGTGGGTATAGGCTTATTTGCGGTGAGTACCCTCTTCAGTTTTATCACCCTACCTGTGGAATTTGATGCCAGTAAAAGGGCCTTAGCCTGGATTGAAAGTTCAGGTATTTCCAATGGAGAAGAAAAAGAATTGGCAGAAAAAGGCCTTAAATGGGCTGCCATGACCTACGTAGTAGCCGCCTTGACCTCACTGGCTTACCTGCTTTATTACCTACAGTTCCTGAACAGAAGATGATATTTAAGATCATAAAAAAGGATTAGGGATTCTCTCATGGGGGATCCCTAATCAAATCTTAAAGGCAGTGGAGTCTCCCGCTGATACCTAGCCATTGACTGGTATAACTTATCCATCACCTTCCTCCTGATCTGACTGTTGTAGAATCTTCTATCATCTGAATAGGGATAGGTCCTATTGGTCAGAAAAATGAATACCAAATCATTCTCAGGATCTACCCAGACGGCTGTACCCGTAAAGCCTGTATGCCCAAAACTGGAATTAGAAGCCTGAATGGAAACGGGCGTATATCTCCTGGAGCTGATAGAGGGTTTATCCCAACCCAGGCCTTTTCTACTATAACTTAGTTGTTGTTTGGTGAAAAACGCTATGGTTTCGGGCCTAAAATATCTTTTGCCGCCATATACACCATTCTCTTTCAACATCATTAGCAGTTTCATGAGGTCATAGGTATTGGAGAATAGACCTGCATGGCCTGCTACCCCTCCCCATAGGGCCGCAGCTTTATCATGGACAAAGCCTTTTACCTCTCCCTTTCGCCATCCCAGATCTACCTCAGAGGGGGGGCAGGCTTCTCTAAATCCTTTTTGGGCAGGATTGAAGTAGGTGTGATCCATACCCAATGGCTTATAAAACTGTTCATCAGCGAACTCATCCATGGACTTTCCGCTTAGCCTTTCTACTATTTCTCCTACCAGCATTAAGCCCAGGTCAGAGTACTGTACACGCATGGTTCTCCTTACGGGAGAATCCATAATCATTTGCCTCATGCTGTCTTTATAGGCTCTGGAAGCATAGAGAGAAGGAGCTAGTTGAATGGTGAATTTCTCGCTAGGTTCTCTGCTGTACCATTCTCCGTTTAGTTTTTGGCCTTCTTCCATGGTAGACAACCAGAATGGAATCCAGGCTCTGAGTCCTGCATTATGCTGTAGGAGCCTTCTTACCGTAATCCGTGCCTTATTAGTATTGGCATATTCCGGTAAATACCGGCTTAGGGGCCAGTCCAGTTTCAACTTCCCGATCTCCACCAGTTTCATGGCACAAAGCGTGGTAGTGGCTACCTTGGTAACAGAAGCTAAATCATAGGTATGAAGAAAGGGATCTATGGCTTCACTTTGCTGATCATAGTTCATGTTCCCGAACCCCTTGGCATAGACTATTTTACTCCCCTTCCCTACCATGACAGCACAGCCTGGGACCAGTTTATCCCGGATGATAGGCCTTATGACACCTTCAATCTCTTCCAGGGTTTCGCTATTCATCCCCACCTCTTCAGGGAGGGCATAACCAGCCCTAATGGGTCCCTGCCAGCTTTCTCCTATACCTTCAGGAAAAAGTGGACCTGCAGAAATGGGTAACTTTCCTTTGACACTTATACCACCAAAAATAGCTTCACCGGCAGCCATTTGGGCTTCTTCTACAGACTCATAGGCCACTACCAGGGCATCTTCTTTCCCAAAGTCCTTTAGTGCATAGGGAGTCCCGAAAAGAGAAAGAATGACTTTTTTGCCTTCCAGGGATAGGCTTTCAGTCAGTTGAGGGATTTGAGCATTGACTCCATAATTCTTGCCTGCTGATTGGTTCATCCCAAATACGCCTATGATGACCGTATCAAACTCTTTGACTTTGTTGATGAGTTGCTCTTTTTCTCCTCTGGAGAATCCCCTTCTGAGGTAAAAGGGAGTAACTTTTCCATACCTGAATAGGGTCCGGTCAAACGTATCCTGACTTTTTCCGCCTATTTGCACGTAGGCTATGTTCTTATTCTCCAGATCCTTTAACGGGAGAATTTTTTGTCGATTTAAAGGAACAGTGATGGCTTCCTCAAAGAGTTTTTTTCGCTGGATTCTGATCACCTGAGCCATTTGCCTTCCAGGATCAGTGGTGGAAAGTTTTGGCGGTTTATATAAGCCCAGACTATGCTTAGCCAGGAGAATTCTCTTAACTCTGACATTTATGTCCCTTTCACTTATTTCTCCATTCATTACCCCTTCTTTCAGGCTTTGAATGGTACCAGAAACTGTCCCTGGAAAAAGGAGCATATCATTCCCTGCCTGGAAAGCAGCCAATTCTATAGATCTTCCATGACCGTAGTTAGTTACACCACGCATGTTAAGTGCATCTGTGATGATGAGGCCTTGAAAGTTTAGCTTCTCTCTGAGTAGATTTCTGATGACAAAGGGAGACAAAGAGGTAGGTTTTTCTTCCCAGTCCCAGACTGGAATATTCAGGTGGCCCACCATGCAGGCACCTATGTTTTTATTGATGAGCTGTATGAAAGGATATAGCTCTATGCTATCCAGTCTTTCTGCCGAATGCTGAATAAGGGGTAAAGAATGGTGAGAGTCTGTTTCTGTATCTCCATGTCCAGGAAAGTGTTTGGCACAGGCCATCACACCTTCATCCTGCATCCCTTTTGCCACCAGTATGCTTTTCCTGGCTACCTGAAACTTATTCTCACCAAAGGAGCGGGTATTAATGACGGGATTAGCAGGGTTAATGTTGATGTCTGCAACTGGGGCAAAATTCATCCTAATCCCTACCTGCTTGAGCTGACGGGCCATTTCTACACCTACCTGATAAATAAGGCTATCATTCTGAATGGCTCCCAGGGTCATATTCCTGGGGAAATCCGGAATTTCTCTCATTCGCATACCCAGGCCCCACTCAGCATCCTGAGCGACCATTAGGGGAACCTGACTCTGCTGTTGCCAAAGGTTGAGCAGTCGGATTTGATGAGCAGGAGTTCCCTGCATCATGATAAGGCCTCCTATCTTATACTGCTGAATGATTTTGCTGATTCTTTGTTCCTGCTCAGGGTCATCTTTTCCAAAGGCGGGAATCATGATCATTTGCCCTATTTTTTCTTCCAGGGTCATCTGAGCTATCATCCGGTCAGCCCAGCGGAAAGCTTCCGTTTTATTCTTCCATGGAAAAGAAGGGGTACTCTCAGCCTGGGCCCATAGGCCTGAACTGAACACCATCAACAATGAAAAGAAGCCCATTAGGGCTATTTTTTTCGAAGACATGAAGTACAAGTTTTTTTCCCAGAGAGAATGGCGTAGAGAAACGGTAATTTACAGAAAAAGTATCTAACAGTAGGGGTAAATTTTCAATTCATAAATCAACTGTCAGAAACAAGTCTTTTTCAGCTCAAAATTCCCCACTTCATATACAATTCTCCTACAGCTAATATGCCAAAAACTACAGAGGCGATCCCGTTGGTAGTAAAAAAGGCAAGATTAATTCTGGACAGGTCTGTAGGAGAAACTAGCATATGCTGACGTATAAGCATAAGAATAAAGAAAACAGTCCCAAACTTATATAACCAGCCTGCTTCTATCATGACCCCAAAGGTAATCATCATCAAGGCAGTAAGTACGTGAAGACCTATGGAGACCCGTAGAGCATTTTGTTTCCCCAGCCATGCAGGTATGCTGTTCAGCTTATGGTCTTTATCAAATTCTTCGTCCTGAAGGGCATAAATAATATCAAATCCACTTACCCATGTTAGGACTCCTATGCCAAGTATGATAGGCTTCCAATCAAAAACGCCCGTAACTGCCAAGTAGGCTCCTACAGGGGCTAGTGAAAGTCCCACGCCTAACACAAAATGACATAACATGGTAAATCGCTTAGTCCATGAGTAGCCAAGTATGACCATCAGAGCTACAGGGGAGAGAAAGAAGCATATAGGATTGATAAAGAAGGTGGTAGCTACAAAGAGGAGAGAGTTGACGATCACAAAGCCTAATGCATTTTTAGGACTAATGATACCAGCGGGGATTTCTCTCACCTGTGTCCTAACGTTCATGGCATCTATGTCTCTGTCTATATACCTGTTGAAGGCCATAGCAGCGTTCCTGGCAAATACCATACACAGGATGACCAGTACCAATGACTGCCACCAGGGCTTATCTAACTCCAATCCTTGAATAGACAACTCATACAGTCCTAAAAATAGCCCCACAAATGCGAATGGAAGGGCAAATACGGTATGAGCAAACTTTACCAATGATAAGTACTTCTTCATAACGCTCTCAATAACTCATTATCCACAAGTAAATCCAAGTCTTCAACATCACTTATCCTGTAGGTATCTGATAAGGCTTTCTTAACAAAGGGAATACAACTTTTGTTCTTTTCCCATTTTTTCAGCAATTACCGATAAGATACTTTCAATACTATTTACCTATGGGAAACTACGTACATGGATATTCTGTGGAAGAAGCCCACAGACTGAATGATCAGGCACAGGCCACCGTCGATTTTCTTCATTATGATTCTCTTTGGCCAGAGGGGAGCCGTATTTTGGAAGCTGGATGCGGAGTTGGGGCGCAAACTCGTATTATTGCCGCTCAAAATCCTTCATGCCGTTTCACGTCTATAGATATTTCTCCTGAGTCCGTTGCAAAGGCCAGGTCTACTATTTCTTCTTTGGGTCTGGAGAATGTAGCCTTTCAGCAAGCTGATATCTTTCAGCTTCCCTTTGAGGATAACAGCTTTGATCATGTGTTTATCTGTTTTGTGCTGGAACACCTTGGAGAACCTGTAAAGGCCCTTCAGGAAGTACAAAGGGTACTTAAGCCTGGCGGAACCGTTACAGTGATAGAAGGAGATCATGGCTCTACTTACTTCCACCCCGATAGTATGGATGCCCAAAGAGCCGTCCAGCACCAGATCACTCTTCAACAATTGGGGGGTGGAGATGCCAATATAGGAAGAAGGCTATACCCGCTCATGGCTTCCTCAGGCTTAGAGAAAGTCCAGATTTCTCCCAGACAGATTTATGTAGATGATTCTAAACCTGCCTTGGTAGAAGGATTTACCTTAAACACCTTCACTGCTATGATAGAAGGAATAGCTGAAGACGCCATAGCTGCCGGCCTGACTAACAGAAAGGACATGGAGAAAGGGATTTCTGACCTTGCCAGGACAGCTAAAGGAGGCGGAACTTTCTGCTACACATTCTTCAAAGGAAAAGGATTCAAACCCTAATACTTACTCCATCATTCACCCTTCAAGCCCAAGCAACATGAAGCTCTTTGTCTCTATTTTGTCTATTCTTCTATTAACTGGTTTTTGTATTACAGAGACTTCAGCTCAGTCACTTTCTCAAGCTGAAATGGAAGCTCTTGCAGCAGAGTATGCCATCAAGTCCTTTCCTATCCTGAAGGAACTCTACAGCATCCCTAATGATGCGCATTTCCCGGAGGACATAGAAAAAAATATACAGTGGTGTGAGGAGCACTTTTCCCAAAGAGATTTCACTACCCATAGAATCAACACCGAGACCGTTCCCCTTCTTCTGGCTGAAAGGATGCATGAAGGTGCGGAGAAAACAGTGCTAATCTATCTACAGCTCGATGGGCAGCCTGTGGATCCCAGCATGTGGGCTCAGGAGAGCCCCTGGAAGCCAGCCTTAAAGCAGCCTACGAGTGATGGAGGCTTTGAGGAAATCCCCTGGGAAAGGATTAATGAGTACCAAGATGAGTGGAGAATCTTCGTTAGAGCTGCCGCTGATGCCAAGGGACCAGTAGGTATGTTTCTTGCCAGTCTTGATGTCATCAAGGATAAAGGCCTTTCTCCTAATTACAATATCAAGGTTATCATGGACTTTGAGGAAGAACTAGGTTCTCCCAGACTACCCGGGGCTGTACTTGCCCATAAAGAACTGCTGGAGGCTGACATGCTCATCATCTTTGATGGTCCCAGGCATATCACCAACAGACCTACCCTTACCTTTGGCGCTAGAGGAATATCCACCATACAGTTGACCACCTATGGACCTGTGGTAGCCCAACATAGCGGTCACTTTGGGAATTATGCGCCTAATCCTGCCTTGAGATTAGCCAAACTTCTGGCTTCTATGAAAGATGATCAGGGGATAGTTAGCATTCCTGGCTTTTATGAAGGGATAGAGCTGGATGAATCTACCTTGGCTATCCTGAAAGCCGTCCCTGATAATGAGAAAGCTA
>JBCDBC010000136.1:0-8790 GCA_039184535.1 Bacteroidota bacterium
GGCAATTTTTGCTGCTGATTATGTCTCGACCCTTCAAGATGAGCGCCTGAAAGCCGCGATGACGGAAAGCATGAATTATATGCGGTCCACCTTTCTTCCAGGACTTCTGAAGAAACAGTAGCAGGCATAGACTGGATAGGGTTTCAGAAGATGCCGAAGAATAAGACCCTTCAAACTACCTACCAGGATCTGTTGAATGCTTCCACAGGGAAGACGCTCATCATGAAGGAAAGACCTGCAGAAATCCAAAGAACTACACAGGTTTTTGACAGAGGAAATTGGCTGGTTAAAATGGATACAGTGCATCCTGCCATCCCTTCAGAACTACACTTCCAGGATCAGCAGCCTACCAATAGATTGGAACTAGCCAATTGGATGACGCATAAAGAGCATCCCCTCACTTCTCGCACCATAGTGAATAGGTTGTGGGAGCAGATATTTGGGATAGGGATAGTGGAGACTGTAGAAGATATGGGCAGCCAGGGAGAACCTCCCACACATCCTGAACTTCTGGATGCCCTCGCCTGGAGGATGATACATGAGAATGACTGGAGCCTGAAGCAGATGCTAAAAACTATTTTTCTCTCTTCTACTTATCAGCAAAAGTCTGAGATAGGAAAAGAAGCCTTTGAGAAAGATCCGCGAAACCAGCTATATGCCAGAGGCCCTAGAGTGCGTTTATCTGCCGAGCAAATCAGGGATAATACCCTCGCCACTGCAGGCTTGCTTAGCAGTAAAATGTACGGCCCTAGCGTGATGCCTTATCAGCCAGATGGAATTTGGGTAGCGCCATACAGTAGCATGAAGTGGAAAATGAGTGAAGGAGAAGATAGATACAGGAGAGCGATTTACACCTACATCAGAAGGTCTAATCCCTATCCAGCCTTCATGACCTTTGATGCTACGGACAGGGAAGTCTGTACTTCCAGGAGGGTTCGGACTAATACGCCTTTACAGGCCCTCGTAACCTTAAATGATGTATCATACCTGGAAGCTGCTAAAGCCTTTGCTGTAAGAATGGAGGAGGCAGAAGGAGGCCTTAGAGAGAAAATCATGTTAGGCTTGGAGTTGATGATGGTGGAGAATATGAGTGAGAAACAGATCAGTATTCTGGAAGAACTATATGAGGCTTCCTTAGTAGAGATGGCAGAAGTAACAACTCCTACCGTCCAACTGGTAAGCCACACCGAAGAGCCTGAAGCATTGAATGCGTTGGAAGTGGTAGCCAATGCGATGTTGAACCTGGATATTTTTCTCGTGAAAAACTAAGCTGATATGAGCAGGAAAAAAGATCATATACCCTTATCCCAAGAGGCATTTCTTCAGAATATTACCTTGCAGACGCGTAGACATTTTTTACGGAAATGTAGCTTGGCGCTAGGAGGAATGGCCTTGGGCGGTTTATTGAATAGCTGTGGTCAAGATACAACAGCGATGAATGGGGTTCAGAACCTGGACCGCTTTCTTTCTCCCAAGTCTCCTCATCAGACGGGAAAGGTAAAGTCAGTCATTTATCTACACATGGCGGGTGCCCCTTCTCAGCTGGAGCTATTTGATTACAAGCCCTTATTACACAAGTTAGATGGGCAAAGTTGTCCTCCCTCTCTTCTTGAAGACAAGCAGTTTGCCTTCATTAGAGGAGTGCCTAAAATTTTAGGCCCCCAGGCTGAATTCAAGCAAAGAGGAGAATCTGGTGCATGGATCTCTGACTACCTTCCCAACTTGGCGAGTATAGCTGATGAGCTTTGTTTCCTGAAAGCGGTAAAGACGGATCAATTTAATCATGCCCCTGCCCAGCTCCTCATGCAGACAGGGCACGCACGTGCAGGAAGGCCTAGTATGGGCGCATGGGTAACCTATGGCCTGGGATCGGAGAACTTCAACCTCCCCGGTTTCATTGTACTTACTTCAGGAGGAAGTAATCCTTCTGCGGGAAAACATGTATGGAGTGCCGGTTTTCTGCCTACCGTTTATCAAGGGGTACATTGTAGGTCTAAAGGGGCACCCATTCTCTTCCTGGATAACCCTGAAGGAATGAGCAGAAAGCTTAGGGAAGCATCTGTCGATGCTATCAACGCCATCAATGAAGAGGCATATGAAACTTTTGGAGATCCAGAAACGCTCACACGCATAGCTCAGTACGAAATGGCTTTTAACATGCAGGTAGAGGTGCCAAAAGTAATGGATATCACGAAGGAGCCCGAAAGCATATTAGAACTGTATGGAGCTAGTCCGGGAGAAGCTTCCTTTGCGAATAATGTCCTACTTGCTCGTAGGCTGGTAGAGAACGGAGTGAGATTTGTCCAGCTTTTCGATTGGGGTTGGGATGCCCATGGGACTGAGAAAGGAACAGCGTTGGACTTCGGATTTAAGGATAAGTGTAGAGAAATAGACAGACCTATTACTGCCCTAATCCTGGACCTGAAACAAAGAGGCTTACTGGAAGAAACGCTCATTGTATGGGGAGGAGAGTTTGGGCGGACTCCTATGGCTGAAAATAGAAACGGGGTGAATATGCCTTTCAAAGGGAGAGACCATCACCCGGATGCCTTCGCCATGTGGATGGCAGGAGGAGGCCTGAAAAAAGGCTACGTCCATGGAGAAACGGATGAGATAGGCTTCCATGCGGTAGAAGGTCAGGTATCAGTGTATGACATTCAGGCTACCATTCTGCACTTGCTGGGACTAGACCATGAGCAACTGACTTATACCTTCCAGGGACGAGACTTTAGGCTCACAGATGTGTTTGGAACCGTTATCAAAGAGATTTTGGCCTGATAAACCTGGACATCCTTATGCTTGATCAGTTTATAGGCCGTTTTCATCCACTATTAGTACATATTCCCATTGGGGTACTGATAGTAGCTATAGGCTTCGATCTGATCAGCAGGAGGAGAGTTTTTCGTTCTCTGGAACCCTCTGTTCCTGCTTTGTACTTGATAGGGGCAGTAGGAGGAGTATTCTCATGTATAACAGGATATCTCCTATCCAGCAATGGAGAATATGCTACAGAACAAGTAAACCCACATATGTGGATGGGAATCGGTCTCACGATCTTAGCTTTTTTCCTCTACCTGTTTAAGCAGAAACTGAAACCTCCTTCTATATTTTCTCTCGTACTTCCACTTATCTCATTCATTCTCCTCACAGTTACAGGACACCTAGGAGGAAACCTCACCCATGGCGAGAACTACCTTACTCAGTATGCACCATGGAATCTATCTGAGGAACAGCAAATCTTCCATCTCACTCGGGAAGAGCTCCCACATGCCTATGTCTACACGGACATAGTCCAACCTATTCTTCAAACCAAATGCTATCGCTGTCATAGCACCACAAAGCAGAAGGGAAAACTGAGACTAGATGAAATTGAGTGGATGTTAAAAGGGGGGAAGTCAGGTATTCCTTCCTTAGTAGTGGGAGATCCAGAGGGAAGCGAAATGATTCATCGGATCCTATTACCTCTGGTAGAAGAAGAACATATGCCGCCAAAGGGAAAACCACAAGTCAGTTCAGAGGAATTGACCATTCTTAGGTGGTGGATAGCCCATGGAGGTGATATAGAAGCCATAGTTGCTGATCTACCTCAGCCTTTAGAAGTTAGAGCAGCTTTGGATAAGCTAATTGAAAGAGGTTCTCAGGTAAAAGAAGAAATAAGAACAGTTGCGAATGCTGATCCTAAAGTAGTAACTGCTTTAGAACAAAGAGGATTCATCGTACTCCCTATTTCTGCTGACCAAAACTGGCTCTCCATAAACACACTGAATGTGGATGAGCTATCTGAAGAAGACTGGGATTTATTAGGGAAGCTAAGTCCTCAAGTAGTAAGTCTCAAGACAAAGGGAGTATCTCTTAGCGCTAAAAGTCTGGAAGTAATTAGTCAGTTAACAGAATTACAAGAGCTATCCTTAAACCACAGTAGTATTCAGGATGAGGAGCTTACAAAGCTGAAAGATCTACACAACCTCCAATCGCTAAATGTTACCGCTACTAGCATCTCAGATCAGGGAATAAAGGCTATTCTTGACCTCCAAAATCTTGAGAAAGTATTCGTTTTTGGGACGGATGTTTCCCAGGTTTTTTCCGACTCAGTTAATGATTCAGGGAGGATATTTATTGAGAGAGGGGGATATATACTTAGATGACGAAAACCTACCATTTCTGAAGAAATATAATCTTACATGTGCATTTTCTAAGAATTTACTGTATATTAAGTAATCTCAGTACAATCATCCAAACCACTAACGTAGACTAATTAGAGCTTTACTATTCGCTTATGGAAAGAGCCTGTGGGTGTCTTTCTAAGGAATCCCATACAGTTAAGGGGAGTCCCTGGAACACTTTTAACGTAATCCTTGTGGCACTCATTCCCAAGTGCCCATTCTGTGTGCTAACCTACACTTCCACCATTACTATGTGTGGAGCCACAAGTATGGATAGCGCCTACACGCACTGGGCTCTCTGGATTTCCGTTGGTCTCGCATGTATGACCCTCACCTCAGTACTTATCAACTTTAAAGGTAGAAAGACAATAATAGCTGCTGGACTTATCTTGTTGGCTAGCAGTATGTTAGTATATACTCAGCTAGTAGAATGGAATCATCTGATCTACTATCTGGGCTGTGTAACTCTGTTTCTGGGAGCCTGGTTTAATGGAAGCCTACTTCATTTTGTGAGAAAATATCTCTCACCTGTTTGGGCCAAACGAAAATTGAGCCTGAAAAAGGGCTAATCAATGCCTAATAATGAAGAGGGAAGAACAGATCTAGATTTCAGGAGGGATGCATCAAAAATTTATCATATGTGATTTGACATATATGTGTCTTTTTAAATAATTAATTACCAAGTTAAATTATGATTCCCGCTACTTTTGAGTATGCTGCTCCTAACACGCTTGAAGAAGCCATTGCGCTTTTACATGAGTATGGGGATGAAGCAAAAATTCTCTCAGGTGGTCATAGCCTCATCCCCATGATGAAGCTACGATTTGCTGAACCTGAAGTCCTTGTAGACATCAATAACATTCCTGGACTTGCTTATGTAAAGAAGGAGGACGGCATGTTAAAAATCGGAGGGCTTACCAGAGAGTCAGAACTGGAACATTCTGATGCAGCACAAAATGGGTTTGCCATTTTCAAAGATGTTACCAAGCTTATAGCAGACCCTCAGGTGCGCAATATGGGGACCATAGGAGGAAACCTTGCACATGGAGATGCAGCTAATGATCACCCTGCGGTTATGCTAGCCCTAAATGCTTCTGTGATTGCCACTGGACAGGATGGACCAAGGAGCATTCCCATTGACGAGTTCTTCCATGGATTCTACATGACGGCCCTTGAACATGGAGAAATTCTCACAGAGATTCAGATTCCTTTACCTGCCTCCGGAACCGGAAATGCTTATCATAAGCTAGAAAGAAAGGTAGGAGACTACGCCACTGCTGGTGCAGCTGTTCAGATTACCATGGATGGAGATACCTGTGTAGATATCGGAATAGGTCTGACCAATGTCAGCCCGGTACCTGTACGTGCAGCACGTTCTGAAGCTGTATTGAAGGGCCAGAAAGTTACAGATGAACTCATTGCACAAGCTGCACAACTGGCTGGAGAAGACTGTGAACCTTCTGAAGACCTGAGAGGAGATGAAGAGTATAAGCGCGCTATGGTAGCAGTGCTGGTAAAAAGAATGATCAAGAAAGCCATAGAAAGGGCTTCCTAAGAGTACATTCTTCTTTGGATTATCTACTTACTACAGATTATACATAACACTTTTAACGATGGCGAATATAGAAATAACCGTTACCATTAACGGTACCCCCCAAACTGCGCAGGTGGAACCACGACTACTCCTTGTCCACCTCATAAGAGAAAACCTGGACATGACAGGTACCCATATAGGGTGTGATACTTCTAACTGTGGAGCATGTACAGTTTTGGTAGATGGAAAGTCTATTAAATCATGCACTATGCTGGCTGTTCAAGCTAATGGAAAAGAAGTTACCACTGTTGAAGGGTTAGCTCCAGAAGGAGAAATGCATCCTCTACAGGAAGGATTTAAAGAAAACCACGGATTGCATTGTGGATTCTGTACCCCCGGCATGATGATGAGAGCAGTAGAATTACTGGAGAATAATCCAAACCCTACTGAAGAAGAAATCAGATGGGGAATCTCCGGAAACCTATGCCGTTGTACAGGCTACAACAACATTGTGAAGGCGATCCAGTACGCTGGTGCCAAGATCAGAGGGGAAGAACTTCCTTCCACTGAACCTGAGTTTGTCTAAACTCTCTTTTAAGAAGAGTCAGTAATCACTGGACTCCCTGACAACAAAACCATAACAAAAAATATTCACGCCCAATGATACAGCGTAAAACTTCGAAAGAAATCTGCGGAATGGGTCACTCCATGAAACGTAAGGAGGACAACCGTTTCGTGCAGGGCAAAGGAAACTATGTAGATGATATTAAGCTGCCTGGCATGCTTTACATGGATATCGTGCGTAGCCCTTATGCTTATGCAAAAATTAAAAATATCAATATTGAAAAAGCTATGGCCATCCCCGGAGTACTGGCTGTAGTTACAGGAAAGGACCTGGAGCAGTATAACCTGCACTGGATGCCTACCCTGATGTCAGACACTCAAATGGTGCTTCCGGTAGATACAGTTATGTATCAGGCTCAGGAAGTAGCCGCCGTAATAGCTACGGAAAGGTACATTGCTGCTGACGGGGTAGAAGCCGTAGAGGTAGAGTATGACATCATGAAGCCGGTCATAGATCCATTCAAATCTCTGGATGAAGATGCGCCGGTTTTAAGAACGGACAAAGAAGGTCAGTCGGATAACCATATCTGGCATTGGGAGGTAGGAGATAAAGAAGGGACAGATGAGGTGTTTGAAGGAGCTGATGTAGTGGTAAAGGAGCAAATGCACATCCCACGTATACACGTAGCTTCTATTGAGACTTGTGGATGTGTAGCTTCCTATGATAAAGTGGATAACCACCTCACCATGTACATGACTACCCAGGCCCCTCACGCCATACGTACGGTAATAGCCTTGGTGGCTGGGCATGTAGGTCTTACAGAGGAGAAAGTAAGAGTGATTTCTCCAGACATTGGAGGAGGTTTTGGGGGTAAAGTACCTGTATATCCGGGGTACGTAATTGCCATCGCAGCGTCCTTCCTGATAGGAAAACCTGTTAAGTGGATAGAAGATAGATCTGAGAACCTTCAGGCAGACTCTTTTGCCAGAGATTACCACATCACGGCAGAAATGGCGGGGACCAAGGACGGCAAGATTTTGGCCACCCGCTTCAAAGTATTGGCTGATCACGGGTATACAGATGCTTCAGCAAACCCGTCTAAATTCCCTACGGGGCTTTTCTCCATAGGTACAGGGTCTTATAACTACAACAAGGCCTACATGGAGGCAGATGCGGTATACACCAACAAACCACCGGGTGGAGTTGCTTACCGTTGTTCTTTCCGTGTAACGGAGGCCGTGCACGCCATTGAGCGGATCACGGATGAGTTTGCCAGAAAAGTAGGAAAAGACCCAGCCCAGCTCCGTCTTGAGAATTTCATCAAGAAGGATGAATTCCCATGGAAATCTCCTACAGGATGGGAGTATGATAGTGGCGATTATCACGCGGGTCTGTTAAAAGCTATGGAAGTCCTTGACTATGATGCCCTCAGAAAAGAGCAGGCAGAGAAGAGAGAAAGAGGAGAATTCATGGGGATAGGAATTTCCACCTTTACGGAAATCGTAGGGGCAGGTCCTTCTAAGGATTTTGATATCCTTGGAGTGAAGATGTTCGACAGTGCTGAGATCCGTGTTCACCCTACTGGCAAAGCCATTGCCAGATTTGGAACTAAGTCTCAGGGACAGGGACATGAAACTACCTATGCACAGATTGTAGCGGAGGAGTTAGGGATACCTGCGGCACACATTCAAGTAGAAGAAGGAGATACAGACACGGCTCCTTACGGACTGGGGACCTATGCCAGTAGATCTACTCCTACAGCTGGGGCAGCTGCGGCTATAGCTGCCAGAAAACTTAGAGATAAAGCAAGAAAAATAGCGGCTTACTTATTGGAAGTTAGTGAAGATGACCTTGAGTGGGAGCCTGGAAAATTCTTTGTAAAAGGAGCTCCGGAAAAGGCGAAGACCATTCAGGAACTTGTCTTTGCTGCTTATACAAACCATCCACAAGGGATGGAGGCTGGATTTGAGGCGACGCATTATTACGACCCACCTAACCTTACTTTTCCCTCTGGTGCTTACATCTGTGTAGTAGACATAGATAAAGAAACCGGAGAAATAGACATTAGACGCTTTGTAGCCATAGATGACTGTGGACATATCATCAATCCGATGATTGTACAGGGGCAGGTTCATGGAGGACTTACCCAAGGTTTGGCTCCGGCTATGTATGAGTCTCTTATCTATGATGAAGACGGTAATATTCTGAATGGAACGCTAATGGACTACTTGGTACCTACAGCAGTAGAGTCTCCTAATTGGGAAACTGGCCATACTGTAACCCCTTCTCCTCACCATCCTATTGGTGCTAAAGGAGTAGGGGAGTCTCCTACGGTAGGAGCACCACCAGCTATCGCTAATGCGATTGTTGATGCCTTGTCTCCATTAGGAATTACGCACATGGATATTCCTATCACCCCATATAAGGTATGGAAGATCCTAAGAGAAAAAGGAGTAGCATAATTGTAATTACTTGGAAAGAAGTGTCAGGCTGGAGTATCACTCCGACTGGCACTTCCATCCTGTTAA
>JBCDBC010000137.1:0-8765 GCA_039184535.1 Bacteroidota bacterium
CCTCAAAATCATTCTTTTCTCATGGAAGAAACTACCATTGAGCTATTCTCTCTGGAAGGAAAAAGAATGCTGATGGATAAGATTGAGAAGGTATCAAGCACTCGTAAGATAAAGATAGATCAGCTTCCCAGAGGGATATATATACTCAGGATTTCAGGTAATACTCAGATGCTTCAACAAAAAATCAGCATTCTCTAACCAGCGTCATGGGCAACAATTGATCGAGGATTTCTCATTATGAAAAAGTATAGTTTATTCTTTCTCATGTTAAGCACTTCACTCGCTCTACACTCAGCCATATTTACGGTTACTAATACTAATGATGCTGGTGTGGGCTCCCTAGCGGAAGCTGTAACTAGTGCTAATGCCACAGCAGATAAGGACACCATAGAATTTAACATAGCTGGTGCGGCCCCTCATACTATTCTGGGGAGCCAACTAATTATTAACAACCCTATCCATATAGATGGTGATTCTCAACCAGCTAATGGATATACCGGAGCCAAAAAGAAGATAATCTACAGCCGCCAAACAGGTGGGATTAACACTGGTTTTATGCTCTTGGGAAACAATTCCACCATTAAAAATATTCAATTCAATAATTGGGTGTTTGCTATCTATGCGATTAGCATTGATGGCTTCAATTTAGAGGAAAATGCCTTTATCTATGAAGTGACGGGAGGGGTTATGTCTATGAGAATTGATGGCTGTGATAATGGATTCGTCAGAAATAATCTATTTAGCAAAGAGGAGAAAGACGGACCCTGTGTAGGATTTGACGTAACCTACCACATAGCTCCTTTTGTATGTTCTAATGTGGAGGTCACGGGGAATGAAGTCTGTAAAAGTACTACAGGCGCGGCTATACTAGTAAGAGATACACAAAACTCCATCTTCCAGGGAAATCAACTTAATGGGGGCCCTACTGATTGTAACGTCCAAGCTGATGAAGGAATGGCATTTTTAAGAGGCTCCGTTGATAATCAGGTTGGAGGAAACCTGGCAGGTGAGGCAAATACTATACTCGGTTTTAGTGATGACGGCGTTTTAGTTGGAGATTCTTCTAAGAGAATTCTAATAAAATTCAATGAATTTCAATGTGTAACTGGTAGTGCTATTACCCTTAATACAAACTCACAAAATAGCAAGGTAGCTCCTGAAATCACCTTCGCAGATGCAGGAAGCGTGATAGGAACAGCTGATCCGGGAGATATAGTAGCCGTTTACAGAAGTGCTGATAATGCTGTTCTGGTATGTGGTGGACCTACCATCCCCCAAAGTGAACTGTACTACGGAGAAGTAACGGCAGACGCAGGGGGTAACTGGACACTCATAGGTACCTTTGAAGGCTTTATCACAGCTACCTCTACTGATGCTAGTAATAACACTTCTGTATTTACTGATATTTATGACACTGGCATAGGATTTACGAATGCTACCTCTACTTGCTTCTCAGGTGTGTTAACAGTCCATACACTAGCACTTCAGGCAAAGTACCATTCCTCAACAGGTACCTTACTCAGTTGGAATAGGCTTGAAGAATTCACCTCCTCCTCTGTACAGATTCAAAGAAGTACGGATCTGGAACGCTGGATACAAATAGGCCGCTTACACGCAAGAGAACAACTTAACTTCACAGATCTCTACCCACCCGCAGGGCATATTTACTACAGAATTCAGCAGCAGAATGAAGATGGAAGTACTGTTCTCTCTTCTATTGTATCTGTATTTATAGATAGGCGAGAATGGACTGATTTACAGCTGTTCCCCAATCCTGCTACAGATCAGCTAACTATCATTCCGCAGGATCATGCTTTTCTCATGGAAGAAACTACCATAGAGATATTCTCTCTAGAAGGTAAAAGAATGTTGATGGATAAGATTGAGGAAGTATCAAGCACTCATAAGATAAAGATAGATCATCTTCCTAAGGGGGTTTACCTACTCAGGATTTCAGGAAATACCCAAAGGCTACAACAAAAAATTAGTATTCTCTGAGGATCATGATACGAAATAACTGATCGAGGATTTCTCCTTATGAAAAAGTACAGTTTATTCTTTCTCATCTTAAGCACTTCACTCGCTCTACACTCAGCTATTTTTACAGTAACTAACACTAACCAAACAGGTGCAGGCTCATTTGCAGAAGCTGTAACTAATACGAATGCCACCACAGATAAAGACACCATAGAATTTAATATTCCAGGGGCTGCTCCACATAATATTGTAGGAAACCAAACTGTTTTCTCCTATCCCATCTATATAGACGGAGATACCCAACCCGCCAATGGCTACACAGGAGCAGGAAAGAAGGTTATCTTCAGCCGCCAAACAGGGGGACTTCCCAATGCTTTTATTCTCAATGGTGACAGTACTACCATTAAGAATATCCAATTTGAAAATTGGTCGATTTCTATCATTGCAGCTGCCATAGATGACTTTCATTTAGAAGAAAATGCCTTTATTTCTCGACTTAGCACAGGTGCATTTTCCATGATAGTCAATAACTGTAATGACGGATTTATCAAGGATAATCTATTCAACAAGGAGGAAAAAGATGGGCCTTGCGTAGGAATTGGGGTTTCTTTCGAAATATCTCCTATGGACTGTTCCAATCTGGAAATTAGTGGAAATGAAATTTGTAAAATGAACGTAACCCCAGCTATTCAGCTAAGGATCGTACAAAACTCTATTATCCAAGGAAATCTCCTGAATGGAGGCCCCACTGATTGTAATGTCCAAGCTAAGACTGGCATGGTGATTTCAAATGGCTCCATTGATAACCAAATAGGGGGAAGTTTGGCAGGTGAAGCAAATGCCTTCCTCGGATTTAGTGATGAGGCCATTCTAATCAGAGATTCTTCCGCTAGAAACCTTATTGGGTTCAATGAATTTCAATGTGTAAAGAGTATCGCTATCAACCTTCTTGATAGCGCACAAAATGATAAACTTCCTCCTGAAATTACCTTCGCGGATGCAGCTAGTGTGATAGGAACAGCTGATCCGGGTGATGTCATAGCCGTTTACAGAAGTGCAGATAATGCTACACTCGTATGTGGTGGCCCCACTATTCCCCAAAGTGATACATATTATGGAGAGGCTACAGCAGATGCAGGGGGTAACTGGACACTCCTGGGTACCTTTGAAGGCTTTCTAACAGCCTTAGCTACAGATGTCAATAATAATACTTCCGCCTTTGCTGATGTGTATGATACTGGGGTAGGATTTGTGAATACTGCCTCTGCATGTTCTTCAGGTGTATTATCAGCAGGAATATTAGGGCTACAGGCCAGGTATCAGGCATCCTCAGGTACTCTTCTTAGCTGGAATGAGACTGAAGAATCCACATCTTCTTTTATGCAGATTCAAAGAAGCACTGATCTGGAACGCTGGGTACAAGTAGGACGAATCCAGACTAGTAAGACTACAGATTTTACTGACCTTCATCCGCCAGCAGGACATACCTATTACCGAATTCAGCAAGTGAACGAGGATGGGAGTACCATTCTCTCCTCCATCGTTTCCGTCTTTGTAGATGCCAGAGAATGGAGTGAGTTACAGGTTTTCCCCAATCCTGCAACAGATTTGCTGACCCTCATTCCTCAAAATCATGCTTTTCTCATGGAAGAAACTACCATAGAATTGTATTCCTTAAAGGGAGAAAGAGTGATGTTAGAGAGGATATCCGAAGCAGTAGGTAGTCATCAGCTTCAAATATCTTCCCTTCCATCAGGAATGTACTATCTCTGCATATCCGGCACAGACCAATACTTACGGAAGAAGATCAGCATACAGTAACCTATTCAAATATATTGATCTTCCGGTAGATCTGTTCTTCCTGTGTTCTTACCTTCAATAAGTAATAGCCTCCACTGATATTACTGATATCGTAGCTAAGGTCATTGTAACCCGGTACCAACTGCTCCACCCAAGTACTTATCTTTCTCCCGGCTAGATCCAATAGTTGAACAATGATCACTTTAGGTTCCTCCACCCTCATGGAAAACTGAAGCTCCTCTTGCATGGGGTTTGGATACACCCACAATTGATCTTCATTAAAGAGCAACTGCTTATCTGGCGTATAAATCTTCAGTTCCTTCAACTTGTAGTTGCTGGTAACAATGCGGGAGGCTTCCAGGCTTACGTACCTAGCCTTAACTCCTTCAAATCTGATGACATTGTCTTCAGAGCTATTTCCTATTACTTGTCTGACCTCATTATAGGTTACGCCATTGTCTGAAACCCTGATATCAAAATCTCCGGGATAACTATCTTCTTCCCAATCAGCAACTACGGAGCAAATATTATAAACCACTCCCAGATCCAGTCTTATCCAGTTGTTATCTGTGAAAGTGGCTTCCCAATAGGTGTCGATACTTCCATCAATAGCCTTGGCAGCTATCACAAATTCATTTTGCTCAGCAGAAGCTGTCGCTGTCGCCCCAAAACGGGTTACATTGATGACATCACAGAGAATATTTTGTGGATCTACTCCGACTTCAGTGGAATAGGGAGACAATCCAGTCTCAGAGAAAGAACGTACCCTGTAGTCATATTCTCTTTCATTCTCGGTCTCTGTATCCACCCAGTATCTGTCATTTTCACCCGCAGCGTGAACTATCTCGAAGAGCCCATTTCCATTACGAGCTCTTTCTACCAAATATCCCCATTCATTGGCATTAGTAGACTCCCAGGATACGTAAACATGATTATCCATCTGCCTTTCCACACCAGTCATAGTGGGGGCATTTAGATTAGCCGTCCCTCCATCAATCAATTCAAATACATCTACCTCTTCAAATGAGGCAGTACCAAGTGTGTTGTTGGCATGACTGGTCATGGCCATGCCGATATATACCTCTTCCGGCATAGGTAGATAGGAGACACCTGCCTGCTGCCAGAAGATTCCATCTTCCGAGATGAGGGCAATGAGAATATCTCCTCTCCTCTCCAACCTCAACCAATAAGGGCTTTGCTCATTAAAGTAAGAAGCTTCTGTAAAGTCGCCTATGAAGGATCTTGTTTGAAAAATCCCGTTGTTCTCTGCAGTTAATGCGAGGAAAACATTGGTAGCATTGTCATTCAGGGAGCTTCTAATCATCACTCCTGCCTTAGCCCAAGGATTGGTATTAGTAAGCTGGTTAAGTTTTGCAATGATGGCCACGTCTCCTGTAAATACTTGATAAGCAAACTGGAAGCCGTCATTCTGCTGCCAGATATCCTCTCCAGAACCGCTGATCACAAACACATCATTAAACTGACAGCTTTGACCAGGAACACCTACGTTTCCTATGTCCTGACTTTGCCATGCATCTCTGAGGGCTATACAGTCTCTCCCCACCTGAGCAATCCAGAATTCTACTTCTTTAGAAGAATCCTCTATTTCCTGATGGTCCTCTGTTACCAGAGCTGCCTTAATAATATGTTTACCAGCTTCTAGACCTGTTAGCGTATAAATCTCAGGGAAATCATAAATGGTAATAGGAGGTCTGTTATCCACATATAAATAGAGGTGGGTAATACTCTCCGTTAATAGATCTCCATCCACCTCAATAGCTACTTCTATATCAGGTCCTACCAGCGTATCCAGGTTTACAGGTTTAAGAAGTCGTAGGGAAACAGGATCTACGGTCTGCTTTACTTCAAAGGTTCTGGTAACAGGAGCGGCAGCCGCAAAAACATCATTCCCCTCCTGAGTTGCAGTAAGGCGGATCAGTCCTTCCTCTCCGCTGAGCTGGAGATTGGTCCCATCCAGGGTGGCAGGCCCCTCATCCAACCTAAGATTTGCCGGCAACCCTGAGGTAGTAGAGATTTCCAAAGGAATGGTCGTAGCCTCTGCTATACGATCAGATAGATAAGAGAAGTTTATCTTCTGAGAAGATTGTGATCCAAACGGATATAGGTACCGAGAAGGAATAATCTGACGAGTGATGTTAGGATGCTCCCACTGTAATCTGGCTACTGCTGCCCCTCCCCTCTCATAGTATTCCATTCTAACGGATACTCTTTCAGCTGCATTCAAGAACAGATTAGCTTGTCTAACAGTAGCAGGCTGGTCTTGCCATGAGTTAATGATGAGTTCATCATTAATCCATAACCTTGTACCATCATCTGAGGTGGTAAGAATGGTGTATTCTCCCGTCAAAGGAGCTTCTATTGTTCCTTCCCATCTTACGGAAAAGAAGTCCACGAAGAGATCAGGATCCGGGGATCCTCCTCCCCACTGAAAATCTATCTCAGGGTCCAGACGCGTAAAGGCTTCCTCTTCGAACTCCAATCCTTTATAATAGGTTCCAGTAAGTCCCGTACCAGTGGCGCCCGGTAAATTGGTAAAGCTAATGAAAGCCTTGGATTGGGGGTTATCTAGGGGTTGATCATCACGAGTCACTATCTCCATATTAACTGTATGCTCCCCCGGAGGAAGGTCTCGCAAGACATATCTTCCATTCAACTCGTGCCAAGCCACTGTAGGTCCGTCATCCAGTCTCACATGTATGTGATCTGCATCAGCACCTGCCAGATTCCCAAATATGTTGTAACGTATGGTAATATCTGACCCCAGAAGGGTATTGCTGGCATCAGGAGAAGTAATGACCAACTCTGGCGGTCCTGGAAATACCGTAAAGGTCTTTTCCACAGCTAATGCTGGATTGAACTGATCATTACCGGGTTGGGTAGCCCTGACCATCACCTCTCCGGGAGTTCCGTTAAGGGTAAGTGTTTCTCCTGTAACAGAAGCAGGGCCGTCTACCACAAAGAAAGTAACAGGGAGTCCCGAGGTAGTTGTCGCAGATAAGGTAAAGATCTCCTGGTCCAGCGTCAGGTCAGGTACCTTCTCAAAGGTAATTTCCTGATCTGTTCTCCCACAATCAGGGAAAATATCCTTTTGAAAAGAAGTAGTGAGTCCGTCTGTGTCCTTTACCTTTAGGTGAACTCTATACCAGTAAGTGGCATCATCTTCACATCCTACGGGAGAAAGGAAAGTAACTGTACTGAAAACTTTCTCCAATGGTTCAGGGTGAAAATGGTCATTGTGGTACAATACTACCTGCCAACTCACCTCCAGGTCCATCACATCATCCTCAGCATCGGTAATATCAGCCTCCAGGACTAACTCCTTGGGAGATTGGAGAGTGTAAGTACTAATAGTATCCAGGCTGGTACTCAGAATTTGAGGAGGGTTATTGTTGAGGGAAACTTTCAGACTGGTACTGTCTACATTCCCCTCTCTGTCCCACACAAAAAGCTTAACCAAATAGCTTAGGGGATCAGTTTCTGCTGTAGTAAAGGTGTGGGTAGGATTAGCTTCAAAAACGGGTAGGGTACCATCCCCAAAATCCCACCTGTAGGAAACCGGAAAGAACTCCGGATCAAAGGACTTATCTCCCTGAAAGGCTACTGTCAACTCAGCATTTCCAAATAGGGTATCTGCCGAAGCTATAGCTACAGGTGGCTTACTTAGAATATTCTCAAAGCCTACTTTCCAAATGACTGACTCATTAGTTACAAAATACATCCCTCCTTCTGTAGGACTGGTTTCCAGGTAGGTGATGGTGCCTACATCATTCAGGACATTCCTTATCTCCACTGGATTATCATCCTCATCAAATACGGCACTCTTGATCCATTGTGCCCCATAGTCCGCGAAAAAGTAGGTACCCTGATAAATCTCTGGAAAGTCTGTACCCAAATACCAGGTTCCTCCCATGGAGCAGTTACCCTGGAAAGTATTTCCTTTTACCTGGCTCTCCTGTCCTATGAGGATAATTTCATTATTAATGCTAGCTCTCGGATTAGGGAGTCGCCAGTCCAGCTTAGGTCTTGAGTGATCCTGAGGAAAATAGGTATCATTCGGGAATCCTGGCTCAAAATCCATTCCCTCATACCTGGGCCATCCGAAGTTTTGGTCTGGTGCATTAGACACGTTAATTTCTTCCCAGGTTCCAGCTCCCACATCTCCTATGTAAAAGGACCCAGGATCTGCATCTTCAGGATTATGGCTTCCCGTTCCTGGTCTGCGAGACATTCTGTAAGGGTTTCTCAGGCCCCTCCCCCACACTTTAGAGATAGCAGCACCAGGATTTGCCGGATCATAGTATGGGTTTGAAGGTACGCCAAGTCCTGTTTCTGGATCTATCCTTAAGAGTTTTCCATTAAGGGAGAATAGCACCTGACAGCGGTAAGAACCAATATTTTCTTCTGGGCCTATAATCCCATCATTCAGTGCCTGCGCATAATAGGTTTCAAAGGCAGATCCTTGATCATTTGATAGGTAGCTGCCAGCATCTCCCGTAGTTAGCAGTAGGGTCTCATCTTCTCCAAAGATCAGGCTCCCCCCCAAGTGGGACTCATGTAAACTGGGAACACCTGTCCCTATTTCTTCTCCAAGGAGGACTTTTCTGGTATCATAGTCCACTTCTGTGAATCCGTTATCAGCTGAGGCCTGATAGCGGGTAACTCTCGCCTGACTGGCACTGAAGTAATCATTAAGCCCCGGATTATAGTTGGGGGTGCCAGCATTGATCAGGTGATGCCTGTCCACCAGGTAGTAGAGGTATACATAGCCATTGGCGAGGAAGTTAGGGTCTAAGGCTACTGACAATAGCCCAAAATCTCGCCAGTTTCCCACCTCATCACTTATGTCCAGGAAAGGGATACTACTTTTTGTGCCGTTCTCTACTATCCAGACTTTACCAGCCTTCTCCCACACATACATTCTCCCATTATCATCGAACAATATTCCTATAGCCTGATCAAATCCGTCA
>JBCDBC010000138.1:0-8764 GCA_039184535.1 Bacteroidota bacterium
CGCATCAACTGTACATACGGGAAGCGCGACGCATGATAGGAGACTATGTGATGACAGAAAAGGATGTGTTGACAGAAAGGCAAGTACCTGAATCAGTAGGTATGGGTTCTTACACCATGGATTCACATAATACCCAGAGATATGTTAAGCCGGATGGATTTGTCCAGAATGAAGGGGATATAGGCGTAAAGATCCCTGTTCCTTATCAGATCTCCTACCGTTCGTTAATCCCCAAAGAAGAGGAATGCACCAATTTGCTAGTCCCCGTCTGTGTCTCTAGTTCTCACATAGCCTTTGGATCTATCAGAATGGAGCCTGTATTCATGATACTGGGCCAGAGTGCGGCCACTGCAGCAGTACTGGCGATGGAGCAGGACATAGATGTGCAGCAACTTGCTTATCATGACCTACAAGAAAGGTTAGAAGCCTACCAACAAGTACTTATTTATGAAAAGAAAGAGCCAAATGATTAGAACATTTGTACTAATCCCACTAATCGGCCTATTTGCTTGTAAACCCGATTTAGAACAGATGGACCAGCCTAATATCATCTGGTTGGTGGCTGAAGATATCAGTCCTGCCCTGGCAGCTTATGGTGATACCTTAGCCAATACCCCTAACATAGATCGTTTGCTTCCGTCAGGCATTATGTATGAGCATGCCTACGCTACGGCCCCCATTTGTGCGCCTGCCAGATCCTGCCTGATCACGGGCATGTATGCGACTAGTCTGGGGACTCAACACCTCAGATGTGAAGTTCCTTTGCCGGAGAGTGTCCAAACCCTACCAGAACATTTACGAGAAGCGGGCTATTTCACCTCTAACCGGAACAAGACAGATTATAACTTTGATCCTGAAGGTAGATGGGACCACTGGTCTGGTTCTTTGGCACCATGGAGAAATAGAATGGCAAATAAGCCATTCTTCAGCTTTATCAATGTAGGCCCTTCTCACGAGGGAAGCGCCGTTATTAGCAGCAGATATCAAGAGTCAATTGAAGGGATTCCAGAGGATGTGCTAATTACAGCAGATCAGGTAGAAGTCCCTCCCTACTATCCTGATACAGATAGTATGAGAATGACCTGGGCCCGCTATTATAATCTCCTCCATAGCATGGACCGCATGGTGGGACAGGTACTGGATTCTTTGGAAGAGGATGGGCTTATGGAGGAAACCATCATCTTCTTTTTTGGGGATCATGGATTTGGACTCCCCCGTTACAAACGGTGGCTGTACCATACGGGCTTACACGTACCCCTCATCGTGCATGTACCAGAAAAATATCGATCAGTTGTGCCTCAGGCCGATAATCAGCGGAATGAAGAGCTGGTGAGTTTTGTGGATTTTGGGCCAACTGTTTTAAGCTTAGCAGGTGTAGAACAACCAGAGAATATGCAGGGACAAGTCTTTCTGGGGAAGGAGGCAGATGAAAAACGGGAGTACATCTTTGGGGCCAGAGACAGGGCGGATGATATGTACGAAATGTCCAGGGCTATCTTCGATGGAAGGTACTTATACATACGTCATTTCATGCCCCATTTGCCGCCCATACAGGATGGCTTCATTTATTCTGACAGAAAGGATGCCTTTCGATATTTGAGACGAGCCAAAAATCAAGGCATTCTCAATGAAGAACAACAAAAGCTATGGGAGCCTAAACCTGTAGAGGAGTTATATGATTTAGAGAATGATCCCTACGAATTGACCAATCTTGCTGCTGATTCTGCTTATGGAACTCCGTATAATCGCCTCCGCTATTACCTTTCTGAGTGGATGATGTGGGAGCATGACCTAGGGCTGCTTCCTGAGGCAGAGTACATGATACGTTCCGAGGGAAGTACCCCTTATGAGCTGGCGAGAGAAGGTAAGTTTAATTCAGAGAAGCTTTACTACGCGGCTCGTTCAGTTGGCTGGTCCGACATAGAATGGTTGAAAGGCATGCTAAGGGATGATGATAGTGGCGTTAGGTACTGGGCAGTTATAAGCTTCATGCAACTGGAACTTCCTGTACAAGAGTTGAAGTCTATCCTTATGCCGGTGATTAGAGAAGACGCCTCCCCCTCAGTTCAGATGCAAGCTGCTGAAGCACTAGGTAGAAAAACCTCGGATAAGGCTGTTCTGGAGTGCTTACTCAGGTGGGTTGAGGATGATAGGCCCCAAGTGGCCTTACAGGCTGCCAGGTCCATTCTTCTGATAGGAGATAACGCCAAGCCTTTAATTCCACACCTATATCCTGTGCTGGAAAAGAATCTGGGAGAACCTGGTGGCAGACTAAAGTATAAGGATTTCAATTTTGCCGCCTTTACTTCCTGGGCATTGGAGTGGGCTCTGGCAGAAATGGGGGAAGATATTCAGGTAAATGGAGGGAAAAAATAGAAGGCCTTGATTATTCTGTTGGGCTAATTTGACATGAAGAGAATCTGTTTAAGAATACTGTTAGTTGCCTTGCTTCCAGTTAGCTTCCTAAGCTGTCAGGAAGAAAAACAAGCTTCTCCAAACATACTTATCATTCTGGTAGATGATATGGGCGTAGGGGATGCGAGCTTTGCTGGAAACCCTTATCTATCTACCCCTACTTTGGATAGTTTAGCAGCTCATTCTGTAGCCTTTAATGAGTTCTATGTTTCCTCTGTATGTGCGCCTACCAGAGCCAGTTTGTTGACAGGGCGCTATCACCAGCGCACAGGTGTACAAAGCGTAACCAATGGCTACGAAGTGCTCAACCCTTCAGAGATCACCCTTGCTGAGCAATTGAAAGATATTGGCTACCGAACTGGTATATTTGGGAAATGGCATCTGGGAGAGTACTATCCGTCCATTCCCATAGGCCAGGGCTTTAACACCTTTGTAGGCTTCAGGACGGGGCACACCAATGTAT
This sequence comes from Bacteroidota bacterium, assembly GCA_039184535.1. Classification (GTDB taxonomy): domain Bacteria; phylum Bacteroidota; class Bacteroidia; order J057; family J057; genus JBCBKZ01. The sequence continues at coordinate 2,879 of JBCDBC010000138.1, forward strand.
ATGATGATCCCATCCTGGAAAAAGATGGAGCGCCCTATCCCACAAAAGGCTACATCAGTGATGTACTCACACAGGAAGCCCTGGGCTTCATGAGCGAGTCGAAAGGGACTCCTTTTTTCTGTTATCTGGCGCATAATCTCCCACATACACCCCTTATCATAGCAGACCGATATGTCCAACCCTTCCGAAAGCTTGGTCTAGACGAGAAGGTCGCGCGCTTATATGGGATGATGACCAAGCTGGATGAGAGCCTAACGACCTTGTTTCATCAGATGAGAGAAAAGGGCCTGCTTGAGAATACAGCTATTCTCTTTCTCAGTGATAATGGCCCTATTTCAGGCTGGAAAGTTCCTCAAGAGAAGATGCGATTTAATGCGGGACTGAGAGACCAGAAGTTTACGACCTATGAGGGTGGCATACGTACCCATGCATTCTGGACTTTTGGGAATAATTGGCCACACCGAAGAGTAGAGGACACCTTTGGCGCTCATATAGATGTGGTGCCTACCATGATGGAACTAATAGGAGTGCCAGCCCCAGAGAAGGTCGACGGAATCAGTCTTTTGTCCGTTCTGGAAGGGAAACTGACTTCCACGGACATAGCTGATCGAAGCTTCTTCCAAAATTTCTCTCATGAGACCTTAAGAGATCCGAGGTCGCAGCCGGGCGGTATCATGCGATCAGGCCCATGGAAAATGGTTAATGGACGAGAACTTTACAGGCTGGATGAGGACTCTGCAGAGGCTGTCAATCTTGCCAACATCCATACTGAAAGGTTGGCCGCCATGAGGCAGAAGTATCAGTCTTGGTGGGAAGAGGTTACAATGGATGAACTTTTATATCCACGTCCCATACCTATAGGCTATGCTGAACAAGATCCAGTTGCCTTAGCTTGTCATCATGCCCGGGCTTTTGGTTCGCTGAAATTTACCGGATGGCGTGGCCTGGAAAAGGAAAGGATAGGGACACACCCCACAGGTGTGGATGGAGACTGGGTAGAAGGATGGTCTGGTGTTCAGGATAGTCTGGTTTGGGAGGTGGAGACTCGGTCTGGAAAGTATCAAGTGGGCTTGATAATGGCTGGGCAGGGAGAGGGGAAACTGATCCTTGAGCTGGGAGAAAGGAAATTCTCACGAAATATAAAGCTAGCTGCAAAAGAGTGGACCTATGTGGAAGTTGGCAAACTGGACCAGCAGGAATTAGGAGTTCGTTCTGCTAAACTATACCTGCAAGAAGTTACGGGCAGACTAAAGGTGAACCATCTGGTCTGGGAAAAGGAGTTTTCGGAATAATTCTCCTTTTCTGATACTCCTAAAACCTACCTATGGAAGGAATTAGTATATTCCCATCGGTCAAATCCCTGGAAGAAAAGACTTATGGACTCAATGGTTGTTTGGAAAAAGAAGCCTAAATGCTTGGTAGAAAATATTTGCCAGAATAATTCTGAACAAATGTGGTTATTTCTATGTCTTTAGGACTATATACTGCAAATTATTAGGAGAATGGGAGTTACAGACAGTAAAGAAAAAGAGTTTCTCATGTTTAGAGGTAGCCTGGAAGAAGAGATTCAACAGTATGAATTTAGAAGCGAGTATCAAAGAGCTGCGCTTAATTTGATTCTCACACATAACTGGTTTAAGGCAGTTATGCAGCAGCTGTTGAAGCCTTTTGGGATCACCATGCAGCAGTATAATGTCCTGAGAATTCTTAGAGGAATGAACCCTAAACCCATTACCACAGCCGAGATCAGGGACCGAATGTTAGATAAAATGTCTGATTCTTCTCGAATCGTGATACGTCTTTACGACAAGGGATTGGTCGAGAAAAAGGTCAATAAAAGCGATAAGCGGCTGGTAGATGTAACCATTTCCAAGAAAGGGTTAAAACTGCTAGAGGAGATGGATGTATTTGAGAAAAAGATGGATTATGAGTTCAATGGTCTGACGGAAGAGGAATCTATCCAGTTTAACCAGTTGTGTGAAAAACTAAGAAAAGGGCCTGACTGTCAGTGAATGGTCTTCTCACCTCCTGCCCCAAAATTCTGCGTACAGTAAATAAGCGGTAATACGCCCTTCCGCATGTCTGCTACCCTAAGCTGAACTGCACACCCCAAGGAAGTATGTTCAGGCCTTAAAATGGCCTTCCTGTGGCCTCTGGATTCCATCCAGCTAGTGACTACCTGTCTGGCAAAGCTTAAGTAGGTATTTCTCCTGATTTTACTTCCTTCTGAAGTAAAGAACTCATAATGTCCTTTCTCAGCATTCCATACCCTGTAATAAGTCTCATTATCATTATAACGGTGGAGAAATGAACTGGCAACATTTTCAGACACAGCGTTAGCTTTGAATCTCTTACTTCTTAGGGGAACGGTCTTATACGAGGACTGATAAGGGTTTATATGATCTATAAATCCAAATTTGGTCATGGCATTAGAGTGCTGCTGAGCCATATTTCTGAGAGGTGGATAAAACCTTAACGGAGATAGGCCATGTTCTTTCCTTTGCTCATTGGTGGTGTAGTGAATGGCAGCGCTCAGGAGTTGGATTGAGAGGTTGAAAGGGTCTATGGTATCATTCAAGGCAGCGAGGTCAAAGAATCCACTAGGAGAGGTAGAGGCATAGGCAGAGTCTGGGAAACCATAAGGGGTAAAGCTATCCTGAGCAAAGGAATTAGTACCTGAGAAAACTCCAAGAACCAACAAAACCCCCACTAAAAAGGTCTTTTGACGGCAGGCTGTTTGATAAATTAAATGCAGTTGGTTTTTACGCATTGTTAATGATAATGGCTTGCGTATTAACAATATGTTTATTCTTCGGACCAGCTTGTTAGAGATCAAAATATTCCGTAATTTCTATATTCAAAATTTTACGGAATACGGGAGTCAGAAGTTCGGCTTGGTCCATGTTAAATTGAGTCTATGTACATAACCTGAATGATAGCCTAGCAACCTACATGAAAATCATAGCCTTATACAATATGAAGGGAGGAGTAGGTAAAACTGCTTCCTGTGTTAACCTGGCTTATCTCTCCGCCCTGGAGGGAGAAATTACGCTACTTTGGGACCTGGATCCCCAGGGAGCTGCTACTTACTACTTCAATCAAAAGGCAAAACTAAAAGGAGGCGCCAAACGTCTCGTACATAAGAAAACAAATTTAAACCAGTTTGTCCAGCCCACACCCTATGACAGATTGGATATTATCCCCGCTGATATATCAAACCGTAAGATGGATTTCTTGTTGGACGACAAGAAAAAGTCAGAACTGCAGTTTAAAAAGATGCTGAAGGACCTTAAGCAGGACTATAACTATATCTTCATTGACTGTCCTCCTGTCCTGAGCTTGTTAGCTGAAAATATATTCCATGCGGCAGATCTGGTGCTCTTTCCTATGATTCCTACAACCCTTTCCGAAAGAGTGTTCCAACAGGTGGAGAAATACTTTGGCAGAAAGAAATTTGATGCTAATAAGCTGGTCCCCTTCTATTCCATGGTAGACTTCAGGAAGAAGCTCCACAAGGAAACCATGTACCAGTTCTCCAGTGAGCATAAGCAGACCATGGCCACTTCCATCCCTTCTTCCAGCCTGGTAGAGCGCATGGGTATCCATCAGGCTCCCCTACTTACCTTTTCCCAGCGGTCAAAGCCTGCCCAGGCCTATAAAATGTTGTGGAAAGAACTCAAACAGATAGGATAAAAAGGAGAGTTTTGACTCTCTTTTTCTAAAGAAAAATATTCCCGCTTGAAAAGCAATTGGGAAATGTATTTTATAAGCTCTAAATGACTGTTGACATGAGTAATACTAACTACACGCCCTCTAGAAGAAAGTTTGTCAAACAACTAAGTAGCATAGCTGCGGCAGCAGGCGCCACCCAGCTTAACTGGACCTCCAAAGAAAATCTCATTCTTCCCTATAAAAAACCTATAGGTAAATCCTATAGTGCTAATGATACCATTGGACTTGCTGTGGTAGGGATGGGGATAATGGGGAATAAGAATCTCGAAACAGCTATCCAGATTCCTGGAACCAAGCTGATAGGAGTTTGTGATCTGTATGACGGAAGATTAGAAAGATCCAAAGAGGTGTATGGAAAGGATATCATCACTACCCGGGACTATGAGGAACTTCTGGATAATGATGATGTGGATGCAGTATATGTGGCCACTTCCGACCACTGGCATGATAAGATAGCCATAGCGGCTCTCAAGAAAGGGAAGCACGTTTACTGTGAGAAACCTATGGTCCACCAGTTGGAAGAAGGACACGGCATCATTAAAGCTCAGAAGTCCAGCGGGAAGGTATTACAGGTAGGAAGCCAGCGGGTAAGTTCCATCGTCTACCAGGCGGCCAGAGACAGGTACAAAGCCGGAGATATAGGAGAGCTGGTATTAGCAGAAATCTTCTATGATAGACAGTCGGCACTGGGTGCCTGGCAGTACTCCATTCCCACAGATGCCTCAGCCAAAACGGTAGACTGGACAAGATTCATTGGGGATGCACCTGACAGACCCTATGATCCCATGCGTTTCTTCAGATGGAGGAATTACCAGGATTATGGAACGGGCGTAGCCGGAGACCTCTTTGTGCACTTATTCTCAGGCTTACATATGATTCTAGAATCCAAAGGACCGGATAGAATTTACGCCACCGGTGGACTTAGGTACTGGAAAGACGGAAGAGATGTGCCTGACATTATGCTCGGTAGCTATGATTATCCTGAAACGGACAGCCATCCTGCCTTCAATGTGCAGATGCGTGTGAACTTTATAGATGGAGGTGGAGGAGGTTCTGCCATCAGATTGGTAGGTACAGAAGGGGTTATGACCATAGGCTGGAATGACATTAAGATTGTGAGAAGTAAACTTCCAGAAGCTCCAGGTTATGGAGGTTGGGATACTTTCTTCACTTTCACAGAAGCCCAGCAAGCGGAGTACAAGAAGTGGTACGAATCCACTTATCCCACTAAACCAGCTATGAAAGGACCCACAGAGATGACCTACTCGGCACCAGATGGCTATAGTGATCACTGGGATCACCACTGGAACTTCCTCAAGGCCGTAAGGGCTGGAACAACTGTACTAGAAGACGCAGAATTCGGTTTACAGGCAGCTGGACCCGCTCTTGCCACTAATATGAGCTACTTCCAGAATAAAATCATTAACTGGGATCCGGTGAAGATGATCGTAACTTAGAGAAGAATGAAGAATTTTGAATGACTGAATGACTGAATGACTGAATGACTGAATGACTGAATAAATAATTCAAAATTTTGAATGATTGAATTTTGATTGGAGAATGTAAATGAGAATTTATGTACTTTAAAAGGATCCTTTCTCATTCGTAATTCTCCAATCAATATCTTTCATCATGTATCGTTCCAACGAAGAGAAAAAGGATTTCATTGATCAATTGAAAGCCAGAATTAAAACCTGGGTATTACGTATACTCAATTTTTGTGAAGATCTTCCTAGAAGTACAGTAACTAGAGTGATCAATTACCAGTTAATTAAGTCTGCTACTTCAACCGGGGCAAACCACCGGGCTGCTTGCAGATCTCGGTCTAATAGAGAATTTTTTGCCAAGCTTAGTATCGCTCTTGAAGAAGCTGATGAATCTCAATACTGGTTAGAACTAATAAGAGATAAAAGTATCCCTTGCGACCAGGAAGTGCTTAGCTTTCTTCTGAAAGAGTGTGATGAGATTTTAAGAATACTTTCTTCAGCTAGAAATACTGTTAGAAATGAAAAATCCTATTGATTTCATTCATTCTTTTAAAATTCACTCATTCAAAATTCTCTATTCAGTCATTCAATCATTCAGTCATTCAAAATTCTTTCACTCAAAACTCAAAATTCCTCATTCATCATTCTTCAATTCAATCATTCAAAA
>JBCDBC010000139.1:0-8722 GCA_039184535.1 Bacteroidota bacterium
AGAGAGAATCCTCTTTATCAGTCAAAGTAAGGATATTGATATCACTTTCATTTCTCACGGATTGGAAAAGCCTTTAGAAGAAGCTGCCACCATTTCTATCTACAGGATTATTTCCGAACTTCTGAGCAATATCATTAAGCATGCAAAGGCTACCGAAGCCCTCATTCAGGTGAACAGAGAAGATGAGTTGATCTTTATTACGGTAGAAGATAATGGAGAAGGATTTGACTGGCCACCCACAGGAAAACCGTCTGGCATAGGACTAAGAAATATTCAGTCCAGGCTGGACATCCTCTCTGGAAGCATGTCGATAGATTCAAAAAGGAAAGAGGGAACTTCCATCCATATGGAAATCCCCCTTCAAATTGTATAAGGAGCGTATATGATTAATATCCTCATAGTAGACGACCATCAGGTATTGGCAGATGGAATTAAAGCCCTCATATCTGAGGAGCCAGAATTTAAGGTAGTCAATCACACCAGTTCCGGAAAAGAGACACTAGACTACCTGGATGAGAAACCTGATATAGATTTAATTCTTCTGGATATTAATCTTCCTGATACCTCTGGTATAGACCTCTGTAAAACCATCATTGAGAAATATCAGATAGCACATATTCTCGCCCTGACCATGCATCACGAGTCAGAAATCATTTCCAAAATGATTAAGGCAGGCGCAAAAGGCTATTTACTAAAGAATACCAGCAGGGAAGAATTATTCAACGCAATACATAAAGTTCACAAAGGAGAGTCCTACCTAAGTCAAGCAGTTACTGAACGTCTACTCCAAGGGATGCAAAATAAGCCTGTACAGGGAGGGACTTTCATTCAAAAGCTTACTCGCCGGGAGAAAGAGATTCTGAAGTTGATCATAGATGAACTCACTACAGAAGAAATAGCCACCAAACTATTCATCAGTCCTACCACTGTCATTTCCCACAGGAAAAGCCTACTCCGAAAGGTAAATGCCAAGAATACGGCTGGATTGGTACGCGCCGCCTATGAGCATAATTTGTTGGATTGATTTGTAGGTGAGCAATCAAATTTAATAGCCTCTAAGGTGTGATCCATTCTGGATCAAGTGAATGACTAAGCAACTGCTTAATAATGGAACCTCTTCAAGGTTCAATCACGAAGTGATTACATTATTATTAGCTTTATTTTGATGGAATTATGACCCTGAAAGGTGTCAAACAATTTCAAACACAAGCTGCCTAATTTTCCCCACCCCTACAGTGCAATTGAAGGGTCCTACTAGCGGGATCAACCGGGGTCTCGCGAGTTATTTTCACTCAAGGTAATGTTCCACGAAAGGCTAGATACCGGACGACCCACTTCCCATACCCAAAGGTCCCCCCGGCATGACGGACCTTTTTATGGATGATTTAGCTTACCCCTCAGTAAAGACGCCACGAATACTCAAATCATCACGAATTCTACATCTAGATCAATTCTGGGAATCTGTGGCTAAGCCTCATAGCGGTATTCTCAAAGCATAAAAAAAGCCAGGTAATTGCTTACCTGGCCTCACACTAAATAAGTAGACTCTTACTTCAGAATCACCAGCTTCTTCAAGCCAATAACCCGATCTTGTTCTTTCAATCTGATCAAATAGATTCCTGGGGTAAGAGATCCTCTTTCAAAATTGAGTAGTCTATTGTTTATGTTTTCTTGTCTAATCACCTGTCCTGTGGTAGTCAATACATCCATGGAAAGATCTCTCAGCACATCCTGAGAAGTGATTTCTATGGTAGCTGACTGAACAGCAGGATTCGGATATATGCTAAAGGAGTTTGTACTAGTCAGGTCTTCAAAGATGCTGGTAGACAGGCTCCATGCTGTGATTCCATTCTCGTCTCCATTTCCCTGATAGGTATAAGGGCCAGCACCATCCAGGAAGTCTCCCGCACCCCAGATCCCTTTCTCTACCGCTACGCTCTCTCTTCCGTTTCCGGCACTCCCCCACTGCACAAAGTCTATCATGGCTTCTACGCTTCCAAACCCACCTGTGGCTCTGTAAATTCCCAAGTCTGCAGCAGCATCTGTAAGAGGCCATCCGTCAAAGGCTACGGTATCACCCGCTTCCAGGGTAAAGGAGCCAGACAGGAGGTTTACAGAATTGGCTAGATCACTTGTGTAGCTAAACTCAGAGCATAGTCTCCATGCTGAGATGTCTATAGCCGTTCCACCAAAGTTCTTCAGGTAAATTTTGTCAGTTACAGGATCTACTTTCAACAGTCTCACATTAGCTTCCGTTACCACATCATTACGGGTAATGTTCACTGCCCATCCCATACCTGGGGTGCTTACGCTAGCGTCAGAACTTAGCACTCTGTGGTACAGACGGATACTGTCTTCATTAGCTACTCCTGCACTCTCCAGTAATTGGCTGATGGTTTCCTGGGAAGCAGTGAAAGAAGGTTCTACGCCCACTTTTTGCTGAAATAGAAGGGAGTCAAAGGTAGCTGTAGCAGATAACTGCCATGTATACACCACCAAGTCGCCGTCTGGATCTTCGGCTATATCCCAGGTTACTTCAAAAGGATCATTATTAAAGGCATCTATGGTAACATCCGCCTCATTGGCCGGAGAAATCAGCGCAGCAGCAGAAGGGAAGCGATTATCTTCTCTCAACACCTGCCCTCTCAGTTCTCCAGAAGGGCTAAACTTGGTATGAATATTCACATAGAGCTCTCCATTTTTCAGCGCATAAGACTGGGTAGAATCTAATTCAAAGGTGTTATTGCTCGCATAGTAATCTCCCCCTCTCAGGTCGTCATCCAGCATCTGGTTAAGAATGATGGAAACGCCTCCATTCTGAGCAGCATATCCAAGGTGTAAGTGAGATCCACCTGCTATCTCAGCATCATAATCTCCCTCTAATCCAGCGAAGGAACCCGATATGGCTATAGTTCCAGCAGAGTACTCCATCAGCATATTACCATAGGCAGGCGTGATAACTGGCTCCAGTTCATTAGCACCTGCCAAGGTAGTTCCGAAGTAAGCTTGTGCTCTGTTCAAGATCTGGCCTCTTAACTCTCCAGGTACATAATTCAAAGAATGCACATTTACATACAGCTGACGTCCGAAAAGGGCAGTTACTGATTCTTCTTCTAGTTGGAAAGTGTTTTCGGCAGGGTAGAATACTCCACTCGTCATAGCACTATCTGCAACAGAAACTAAGGGTACTACTATACCTCCATTTGTTCCGGCAATCCCTAAGTGAATGTGAGCGCCACCTGCAAGGTCAGTGTTAAGAGCAGAGCTGAGGTTATTGAAACTACCGCTTACGGTAATCATTCCATTGCCGATGTAGTTAACCAACACTCTCCCATTTGCAGCGGTGTTCACCGGCATTACTTCCTGAGAACCTGCCAGGTTAGCTCTAAAGCTAGATCTGGTCAGAGGAAGAATTTGGCCTCTAAGTTCTCCAGATCTGTAGGCTTCTGAGTGAATGTTGATGTAAAACCTTTGTCTTTGTAGGTAGGTAAGTTGATTCTCCGTGAGGGTAAAGGTGTTTTGATCAGCAGCTACAGAAGCTCCTTTCTGATCTTCATCCAGCGTAAGGTTCAGGGGAAAAACCACAGGTCCGTTTCTACCCGCTATCGCATCGTGTATATGCGCCCCTCCGGCAAGGTCTACAGAAACTACATCCGAAAGATCATTGAAAGAACCACTTACGGTTAACTGGTCTCCATTTACTTCAAAGATTAGGGTTCCAGAGGCGTAGCTTACAATGGCTGGAACCTCATTACTACCAGCAAGGGTAGAAATATATACGCTTTCATACTCTGGGAGAATCTGACCACGAAGTTCTCCAGGAGGGAAGGCCAGAGAGTGGATGTTTACATAAAAGCCGCGAGCTTTTAGCTTGGTAATTTCTTCTTCTGTAAGGGTGAACGTATTCTCTTCTGCTACGAAAGTTCCTCCTGTGGAGTCCTCATTAGCCGTTATGTTTAGCAAGAAAGCGATTCCCCCATTCTGACCGGCTAACCCATCATGGATATGTGCACCCCCTGCCAGATCAAAATTGATCTTTCCGGCTAGTCCTTCAAATGAACCGGTAACTGTCAGACTACTTCCATCCAGTACAGCGGTAACTTGTCCGTAAGCATAAGTAGTAACAGGAAGGACTTCCTGAGAACCAGTAAGTCTGGCTCTGTAGGTGAGCGGCTCGCTTGATTGGGCGGCATCATTTACTGCCCCAAAGGTAGGCGTAGTTTGTTCTACCCAGTCAGCGGCAGTTTCCCCATCACCGTCATACTCTATAGAGCTTCCAGCTCCTACGGCGGGTACAAACTCCCCAGCAGTCCAGATTCCGGCAGTGGCAGCAACGCCTTCTCTACCGATTCCGGCTCCTCCCCACTGCACGAAGTCTACGATAGCACTTGAAGACCCAAAGCTTGGGGTACTATACAGGCCTAAGTCGGCCGACTGATCATCCATAGAAAAGCCTTCAATGACCAGAATGCCTCCTGGCTCTATGGTAAGGCTACCTGATAGGGTGAGACCTGCATCATTTAGCTGTATGTAATCAAAGCGGGAACACAGCCACCAGCCAGAAACATTACTTTCTGCACCGCCTGTGTTGAGGAGTTCGATCTTGTCAGATCCGTTGAATTGTACCTCATTGATGACCACCTGAGCCTGTAGGGTAGTCCCCAAGCACGTCAGGAGCAGTATCAACATGATAAAAAAATGGGTTCTTGTAGACATGATGAATAGTTATAAATGAATTTTTAAGGTTTGGACTACCGGCTTGATTGTGGTAGTAAGATCATGTACCAAAATTCATCTTTTACCATCCCTCATACATCCCCCTTATAGGGGAAGTTGAAAAACCCTCATTTTTGAGGAGAAAGAATCTACCCAATAGGAAAAGGCTTCCTTTCACTTAAGAATTGAAAGAAAGCCTTTTTGCTGACTAAGTAGAAAAGTATACTATCAGGGTTTACGCTCCACAGCTCCATTATTTACCCGCAAGTACTCATTCCTATCCACCACATTGATGACACCGTCCAGGTTGAAGTCAGCGGCTTTAGAACTCTCACTAACTGAGGTTCCATTTTGGGTTCTCCAAAGCTGGATTTTGTCTATTTCATCTACAGTCCCATCTCCATTGGCATCTCCTGCTATGAGAAGGCGAGTATCTCCTACGATTTTTCCTGCATCCTTCCCTCCATAAATAGCCGTTTCTAGTAAGCTGAAATCAAGCTTAAGTGTATCTCTTAAGTGTACGGGTGTTTCTGTCGTGAGTGAAAGATGGTTAGCATGACTGACGGTCAAATAGACACTATCCAAACTTAGTCCAATGGTAAGAAGGCTATCTCCCTCAGCTGTGATGAGGTTTCCATCTCTTTGGAGTAGCATGGCCTCTGTAGCATGAATGACGGAAGGATCTAGTTTATCTCGAAGCTCTACCTTTACCCAGTCTACTATGGCATCTGAACCTGTATTTTCTAGTAAAGCTGGGTTAGTAAATTCTCCTAATCCATAGGGATCTTCCAGCGGAAGTAGGTTTTTCTGTCTAAGGCTATCGGACATGAGACCAATCTCTGGATCATAGGGTCCTTCCAGGCACATGCGTACCCCTAGTGATTTAGGCTGACTTCCTATACAGGTACAGCCATCTACCTGGATCACATCATTTACTGTGGTAGGGTTTCCATCGTCGCAGGCGGTACCTGCTTCTTGCTTTCTACCTATAGTCTCATCCTGGTCATTACAATCTTCTGCTGCACATATCCCGTCTTTATCTTCATCCAGTATGGTTCCCACACAATTACAGTCCACGTTGTAGGTATCATTTACCGTACAGGAATCCCCATCATCACAAGCAGTCCCTAATAATGCATCATCTATTAGCGGACACTTATCAGAAGAATCGCAGACCCCATCCTCATCTGCATCTAGAAAGATCCCATTACATCCACAATTAGTGTCCTCTGACGTAAGGGGGACATCATTTCCCTCCTCATCAGTAGTTAGTTTAATCAGCTTAATATGATTAGCCACCCATGGCCTGGACCCTCCTACACTCAATACCAGATTTAGCTCCTCATCTGCCACCTCCACATCAAAAAAGGCAGGTTCCGCACTTGCTTCTCCTTGGCCTACATATTTAAACTCTCCCTTATCAGTAGCAAAATTCCATGCTATACGCTCACCTTCTGCCTCCACTCGCATCCCCCAATGGTTAGTATTTTTCTCTCCCATCACTAATTGTACCCTCCACTTTCCGTTTGAAATCTTATGATGAAATTCAACCGCTCCTCCAGATGTTACAAAATCTCGGGTGAGTTCATCTATCCCTTGCCCTAACCCTTGGTCTTGAGATGCTAATTCCTGCCCTGACCAAAAGATATCTCCGTAATCTCCCAGACTGATCACCCTCCAGCCTGCTTCGGTTTTCGATCCTACAGGACCGAAATCATATTGATAGCAGCTTATGTTTTCAGGGAGTTTGACCTCACTTCCAGATTTAGTCAGGCTTAAATGGTTGATAGCCCATGTACTAGCAGAATTGATAGAAATATTTAGTTCTCCATCCTGTATAATTACTTCTAAATAGGCTGGTGCTAAACTTCCTCCTTCAGAATCAGCATATTTATATTCTCCTGCTCCTACAGACATATCGCTCACTAGCTGTTCTCCTTCCACAGAAATAGCTATGCCTGTCATATCCATATTCTGATTCCCCATCACCAGTTCAATTCTCCATTTTCCATTGTCAATTTTATGGTTAAAATTCACCTCTCCCGTTGCCTCCAAATAGTCTCTTGTTAGGTTGGTGTTGCCTTCTTCTAGTCCCTGATCCCGAGGGGTTAGGGTAGCACCTGTCCAGTTGATATCTCCAAAATCATCCTGAGTGATTATCTGCCATCCACCTAATGTTTCGGAATCAAATGAGCCAAAATCATACTGATACTTGAGTTTGGTCATATCTACTGTTACATCATCTGCAACTTTGGTCAGCTTTAAGAAATTAGCTACCCATGGACGTGAAGCCAATACGTTAAAAGAGATGTTTAACTCCCCATCCGTTACGGGAATATCGAAATAGGTAGGCTCCACACTTGCGCCTCCTTCTTCAATATATTTAAATTCTCTAGCAGCAGTTGAAATATTTCCAGCGATCAATTTCCCTTCAGCTTCTACCTGCATCCCCCAGTGATTAGTGCCTTGTTCTCCCATCACTAGCTCCACTCGCCAAATCCCATTTGATATTTTGTGGTTAAATGAGACTTCTTCGCTGGATTGGACAAGGTCTCGGGTAAGAGTACTTATCTCTGTTGCAGTTACATCATCACTAGCGCTTAAGGCCCCTCCTGTCCAATTTATATCTCCATAATCCAAGGGAGAAATGACTGACCACCCCTCTTCTGTTTCTGAATCAATGGCTCCAAAGTCATACTGATATGTTCTGGCTTCCAGGTCTACCTCCGTTTCAGTAGCTACTCTGACAAGCCTCAAGTGATTTATTGTCCAGTGAGAAGGAGAATCAGCGTCTATCTCTAAAGTTAGTTCTCCATCTGTAACTTTCACCTCCACAGCAGAAGGTATCAGGCTTCCCGCAGCTCCATCTAGGAATTTAAATTCTCCAGGCTCTGTCTGTACATTATATCCTATGTATTCTCCTTCAGCTTTGACGCGCATCCCTACAAGACCCACATTCATTTCTCCCATGACTAGTTCCACCTTCCAAATACCATTTCTGGTTTTGAGGTTAAGCTGGCTAGTGCCATTTCCTTTGATAAAATCACGCTTTAAGTCATCAATAGCGGCACCTGCCTCCTGATCTTCACCCTCTACGTCCTCCCCTGACCAGTAGACACTGCCTATCATGTCCGGACGGATTAACGTCCATCCTTCTGGAGTGATGGATTCTGCAGGTCCAAAATCATACTTGTATTCGGTTTTATCTAAATCTGCGATTAGGGTACGATCTATCAACTCATCTTCTCCATCAGTAGTAGCTGCTCCATCATTGTCAGTTATCCTTTTTGGAACTTCTGGTCTACAGCTATTAGCGATTAACCCCATTTTGGGAAATACTTCATTCAATTCAGGAAATTTGGATAAAATGATGGCATTATCTGTCCGTAAATCCATCCCTTCAAAATCATAAAATCCTGCTGCTTCAATAGAGCCTACTTCTTCATTCCCCTCAAAAATGATTTCTCCATTGGCTGGTATTTTCCACTTATCACTTTCTACCGTTACGTTATCTTTATAGCGACATCCATTAGGATATTCAGGCTTCCAATCTGCATTTAATACATCTGACCATAGATTAGTGGTCAAGTTATGATCACTAACTAATTGTGCTCCATAAGAGAGCCAGGGTTCCTCAAAAGGCTTCATAGCCTGTAGGTTAGTTTCATGCCGGGTTCCTAGTCTATAGTTTCGAGAGATCCCTCTATCATCTATTCTCTGCTGGGAATTCTGAATCAAGAGATTCTGTTCAGCGATATTATCATGTCCCCCGCCAAATTTTAGGGCATCAATACAATTATGAAGAATATTCTTGTAGTGAAAATCACCGCTGTTTCCATCATCGCAATAAAATCCATTAGCTCTTCTATTATGATGGATAAAGTTGTAGCGGAAAATATTTCCATAACTATCCCACCGAAGGGTTCCATAAGTAGCTCCTGTATCTGAGGTCTTTAGGGCACAGTTATGAATTTCATTGTACTCATATATGCAGTTATTATCATTA
>JBCDBC010000140.1:0-8634 GCA_039184535.1 Bacteroidota bacterium
CAGAACAAATATGAGGATATATAGAAATGTGCGTTTAACCTTTTTCATGATTATGATTTTGCGGGTAAGTTAAAAGTTTTTGTTTGAGTAGGAAAGAACTTTCTGTTATACGCAAAACTTACTAAAAGGTATAGCTTAGGCCGTTTGAGATAGAAAAGATGGATCTGGGTACCCCTTTAGAGTCTGGTGGGGAGGAATCATAGAGCAGATTGAAGCTGGCCTGAAAGGAGAGATGCTTGCTGACCTTAAATCCGAGAATGGTCTCAGTTACAATTCTATAATCATCCAGGAAGTCTATTCTGGGTTGATAGTAGGTGATATGATCTACAGAAAATATCTTGGAGAATGCATAGCCAACGGTTAGGTATGAGCTCATTCTGTGATGTCGGTTAAATTCTGCTCCCTCTGAAATCTCCTCATGCTCATACATGTAGAGGACTCCAACGAAGAAACGGGTACTATCATTCTCCACTAACCGGAACCTAGGGCCTATCCCTTGCAGGAATCTCCCTCTAATTTTCTGAATCTGATTATACTGTGCTTGAGAAAAGACCTCTAGTGTTACAGCCTCTCCCAAATTTTTATTGTATCTGAGATGGGTATAACCATTATTCACGAAGTTGGTTCCATCCGCTTCGGAGAAGTTTAAATTAGTGAAGAGCATGAAACGGTTTGTACCCTTTCGTAGCTCTAAACGGCCAAAGTAGCTTAGCCGGTAAATGGGTACGGTATTTTTCAAGAAGCTTCCGTTTATTCTCACTTCTCCGCTTAGTCCGTCTTCCTTTTGCTTCTTTCGGAGCTTCTCAGTATTAACAAGTTGTGCCTTAGAGAATACGAATATCAAACAAAATGCTGCACAAAATATCCATTTCATGCAGCAATGTTATCTCTTTTTTGTCAGTTGGCAAATACTGTCTCTATCTCAGTAGGGTCAGGGAACCTCTGTAGGACTTACCTCCTACCTTAATAACGTAATAGTAAACACCTTCTCCGGCCGGATCTCCATTTTCATCTGTACCATCCCATCCTGGAGAAACATTTGTGTCCTCATATTTACTGACGCCCCATCTGTCAACGATCATCATGCTAATTTCTTCTACGCCATCATAGTTGACTTTGAAGGTGTCATGTAATCCATCATCATTAGGGCTGAATACATTAGGGATGAAGAGGGTAGGAGGCCTCACATTAAGTGGACTTAGCACAAATTCACTTTCACATCCTCCCTGGTCAGTAACGGTGAGGGTTACGGCATAAGTTCCTGCCTCTCTATAGGTGTGAGAAGGATTAGCTTCATCAGAAGTATTGCCATCTCCGAAGTCCCATGAATAAGAAGCGGCTTCTTCAGAGAGGTTCATAAACTCAAAGGTAGCTTCCGGCAGAACAGCAGAAGAGTCTGATATCAGTTCAAATACAGCCACTCCTTTAGGCAGCACCTCTACAAAGGAGAAGGTATTATTGGCGATACAGCCATTAAAGTTAGATACTTCCAGACTTACTGCGAAAACGCCCGTTTCATTGTAGATGTGTGTTACTTCTGGTCCGGAAAGGAACTCTGATCCATCTCCTGGATTCCAGATATAGTTATCACCTGTAGCTGGATCTGATTCAAAGATTACTGCCTCACCTAGACAAATAGTAGCAGGCTCCACTGTTATATCAGCTGAGGGGGTAGTGAGAACACTGATAAATACGCTGTCTTCTATCACACATCCTCCCAGCTCTGCTCTAGCCTTGTATAGCATGCTTTCCTTGGGAGAAACCAATAGATTGGAAGGGCTTGGTTGGGCTAACCACTCTTGCGGCTCCCAGCTAAAGAAGGCAGAGCTTCTACTGACATCAGCCTGTATGTCCAGCGTATCTCCGAAACACATAAATAGGCTGTCTGATTGCAGTTCCATGTCCAGTGCCTCGAATACATCTATTCTTATGTCATCTGTCGTTTCACAATTCTCATAAGAAACCGTAACCGTATAGACTTCTGTTTCTTCCGGGCTGGCCATAATGGTAGCGTCAGTCCCTACGATAAACTGATTTGGATCCCACTCATAGGAAGCTTCATCAGGATAGTCAGTTCCATTTCCACCGCTCCAGCTTAGCTTTCCGTTCAACAGAATACTGTCTCCCAGACAGATGAACTGGTCTCCTCCTACGTTCACCCAAGGTGTAGGCAGTACTTCTACTTCTATGTCCCTAAGTACACTCTGACAACCGTCATTGGTTATGGCAGACACCTGATAGATAGAATTGATGTCTGGTTGAACCCAGAAAGCACTTTTTGACTCACTAAGATTCATTCCGTCCTTCTTCCAAACATAGGTGATCTCATCTTCCGCATAATTAGAAATGCTGGCTGACAGTTGAACGCTATCATAGGCGCACATTTCAAAGTCTACTATGGCATCTACCAGCGGACGAGGAGCCACATTTACCGTAACGGAATCTGTGCTCCCAACACAGCCATCAGAAATGGCAGTAAGGAAGTAAGTAGTCGTAGTCTGTGGAGCTACGGCTGGAGTAGCAGAGTTTGGATTTCCAGCTAAGCCGCCCTCACTAAACCAGAGGTAGGCATAGTTCTCACTTCCTTCTGTAGCTATGCCTAATAACTGTATGGTATCTCCCTGACAAATCTGTTGGTTATCCCCAGCATTAGCTATAGGTGGGGTAGATACGCCTACATAAATGCTGCTCTTACTGTCGAGGTTAGTAGCATCTGAAGAGCATCCCAGGCTATCTGTTACCACTACGGTATAGATGGTGGAGCTTTCCGGATTGGCTACTGGATTAGCTACAGTAGGATCAGACAGACTTTCTACGGGAGACCATGCAAAAGTTAACCCTCCTCCTGCTTCATCTGCGTTCAGAATTTCTGCCGATAAAGCTATACCGGGATCACCCACACATAGTCCAGTATCAGGCCCTACGTTAACTAAAGGTAGATCTTGTATATAAATTGAAAGAGAGTCTATTTCACTAGTACATCCGTCCTTGTCCGTGATTTGGACATAGAAGGTGGTAGAGCTTTCAGGATTGACAGTAGGACTTCCAATGAAAGGATCAGAGAATCCACAATTCACGCCATCCGTACACCCCCAGTCATAGAAGTAGGGGCCATTAACTCCATTGTTGGTAGCGGTAAGTTGGGTACCTCCTTCTCCGGCACAGAAAGATAGATCTGGTCCAAGTTCAGAAGTAAAGTCCGTTCTTACTCGTATGAATACTGTATCACTGGCAGAAGCGAAAGGTGGACAGACCGACTGGTCCATTCCGGTGATAATGGCTCTATATAGGCTTCCTCCATTAGAACAGTCAGAATTAAAGCAGACATTCCCGATGATGGAGTCATTTCTGAAGACTACATCCGTTTCTCCCAGGTTGATATTAGTTCCATTAAATCGCTGGAATTCGAAGGTATAGTTGATGGGATTGATAGGATTATTATCCGCTACATAGAAAGAATAGCATAATCCTTCATTGATGTCTATAAAGATAGTGTCTCCACTTACTTCATTTCCGCTCAGGTCATGGCCAACATCAGGTTTGGTTCCTACAGGGGCACCTATTTGTACAAAGACCGTATCATAGGTAGTATCTGCTGTATTACAACCTGCAAAATCATTGGCCCTCAACACCAGCTCTACCAATTCTCAACTATATTCACATCCCGGGGTCCAGCAAACCTGGCCTACCGCAGGATTATTTCCTGTGAATGTGAAACTCAGGGTGGAGTCTGTCTGGAATAAAGGTGTAGCACTTACAAAACTGAGAGAATCTGCCTGATCAGGATCCTGTAAGGCTACCTCATAGCAAAAGGGTACCTGTGGATCCACAAAAACTGTATCTCCACTGGAAAGCAGGTTATTGAAAGTATGGGTGATTTCCGGTGGCTCGTTGGGGGGATTAATGATCTTTAGGTAGAAGGTTTCTGTAACTGGACCTCCTCTCCTACAAATGTCTATGTCTCTAGCACCAAAATTTATTTCTAATACTGAGTCCTGGTATTCACATCCTGGGGTCCAGCAAATTTCCCCCTGTGTATTATCATCTGTGAGTAGTTTGAATTCTGGTCCATTTTCCTGATCAAAGATGGAACTTAATCCAAAGGCAATGATTGGATTATCTTCTGGATCTGTAATGGTGAAAGGAAGACAGAAGGGCTTCTCTGCATTGACAATCAAAGTATCTACATCCTTTTGGAAAGAGGAGTAATCCGGCTCTATTTCAGGAGGGGAGTTAGGCGGCACCAATATTTTGGTCCAAACCGTGTCAAATACGTCTCCGAAGTTAGGACAGGCATTAATGTCTCTGGCCCCCAAAATTAGAGGAACTAACTGGTTCTCATAGGCACAAGATGGTCTCCAGCATACCTGTCCCTCAAGCGGATTAATCCCACTAAAGGAGAAAGTGGCAGCAGGAGGAGAGAAAGTCCCTTTCCCAAAGGCAGCACTGACCGTATAGGCAGTGAGCTGGTCCATCAAATTGGGGTCAGTTACGGTTACGTCATAGCAAAATTGTTCTCCCGCATTTACGAGCAGGGTATCTCCTATCATGGGTATATTCCCAAAATCATGTGTAATCTTAGGCGGATCACCGGGTGGGAGGCAGTCCAGAATATGGATCTGGAAGTCTCGTTTATTCTCACTAAGTAATTCTCCATTACGCCACTCAAACACGGATATGGCATAAACAAATATTCCTGGCACATTAGGGGTAACAGTTATAAAGCCCGTCTGAGGATCTATCACAAAGTTCTGGGAACCAAAGGGGTCATTAAAAGAATATCCGGAAGAAAACTGAACTGTTCTGTAGGGAGGAGGACCCATGGGGTTTCCTCCTGGTGTAACTACTGGATCATTTCCGCCTTTTTCTGGATTTCCAGCACCTAATCCCTGGTTATTTATGCCGGTAAAAGGAGGGGTAATGGCATAAGACAATGAATCACCATCAGCATCTGTAGCAGAATGATCAAATGAGAACTGCTGATCATTACATAAGAATACTGGAGGAACCTGCGTAAACTGTGGCATAGTATTACAGGGAGCATCTCCCGGATCTGGAACAGATGCCAGATAAGTTACTCCTTCTCCCAGTGGATCAAATAAGTTAGTGATAGCCTCATTACGGCAGCATCTGGCCCAGGCTATGTCATATCCTCCTGCGCGGGGTGGCAGGAAGATGTTTGTGGTATAAATCCCCTCTTCCACACAAATTTCAGGTGGCATGGCCAGACAGTTATCCCACGTTTCAGGCTGGATTTCTGGCGTTAGTGGCGGCCTGAAGACATTGATAAACTGGATCGCATTACCAGTTTGTCTGTCAAATATGAATAAAGTGATAATGTTATCAAACTGAGCTCTCCCGTTTATACAATCCCTGTAGAGTTTTAGGGTTACCCTATAGGTATAGTTGGTAGGATTTACACACTCATAAAATAGTTCCGAACCTACTATGTGCGTCGCATGTAGATGAGAATAGCCAGTAAGTAGGGAAATCAAAAAGAAAAGAATAAACTTTTTCTTCATTCGATCTTGATTAGTCTGACGCGGTGTTCCAAAAATAAATATAGTCATATTCAAAACACCCTACCTATAAGTGCATAGATTATGGTCAGTTTATCTTTCTAAAAGGTGAAAAATGCTGACACGGAAGGAAGGAGACTGAACCATTATGGGAGCTATTGGTTGAAAATGAAGGTAAATTCCTGAATTAGGTGATGGAAAAGATTGAATTTAGTGAAAGCAGGAATAAAGTGTAGTTTTGCAGATCATGAGTGAAACGCTTACCACCATACAAGCGCCTATAGCTGAGGAGCTAGTGTACTTTGATAAGTACTTCAAATCTGCTATGCGCTCAGATGTGGCCCTCCTGGATAAGGTCATGAGCTATCTCTTGAAACGCAAGGGTAAGCAGATGAGGCCTATGCTGGTACTATTAAGTGCCCAAGTTTGTGGAGGGATTACGCCTGCTACCTACAGGGGAGCTGCTCTGGCTGAACTACTTCATACGGCCACCCTCATACATGATGATGTAGTAGATGAGTCTGATGAAAGAAGGGGCTTTTTCTCTATTAATGCCCTTTGGAAGAATAAAATAGCTGTACTGGCGGGAGACTTTCTCTTTTCTCGCGGTTTCCTCATGGCCTTGGAGCATGATGACTATAATGCCTTGAAGATTATGTCTAAGGCAGTGAAGATGATGAGTGAGGGAGAATTACTACAAACGGAGAAAGCCCGAATGCTCAATATAGATGAGGCCATTTACCTGGATATTATCCGGGCTAAGACGGCTTCTCTCTTTGCTTCTTGCTGCGAAACAGGGGCTGCTTCTGCTACTGATGATGCGGAGAAAATAGAGAAGATGCGCGAGTTCGGAGAATTTGTGGGGATAGCCTTTCAGATAAAAGATGACCTCTTTGACTATGGGACTGATGATGTGGGAAAGCCCAGAGCTATAGATATTCAGGAAAAGAAACTTACCCTTCCTCTCATCCATATTTTGAACAAAGCCAGCTGGGGAGAGCGCCGTAAACTCATCAACATCGTCAAAAGGCACAACACGCAAAAGGATAAGGTTCAGTACCTTATAGACTATGTGTACGATAATGGTGGCATATCCTATTCTAAGGAAGTGATGAACCAGTATGTGGACCGCGCGCTAGAAACCCTAGATTTCTTTGAGGACACCCCAGCCAAAACCTCTCTGATCAGTCTGGTAAATTTTGCCATAAACCGAAAAAAGTAACTGTTAGATTATTCCTCTTTTCCCTCCCAAATAGGCCGATTTTTTGCCCTTGGGTTGCCTTGAGGATAATTATTCTATTCTAAATTTCAAGTTTTCGGAGAAAATTAATTATTGGCAAATTGCGGATTTTCCAAAGAGTCGATAAAAAGTGGTAATCTTAATCAACTGGTTATCATTTCTTAAGCTAAGTGAGGGGCTACATATCTAAAAAAGAAAGGAATTTGAGGGGATGTAATATTCCTAAATTCAGTATAAAATCAATAGTTCGTTAATTTTTAAGGCCTAGTTCTTGGAAAACTGATTATATTCATCTTAATTTATCGGCAAAATATTAGATACAAATGAAAACCAAGAAACTTTCTTTGCTAACAATTTTGATGGCGGCTGGCATGTTCTTTATGGTATCATGCGCAGAAACTGCCGAAAAAGCTGAAGAAGCTGCTGAAGCTGTAGAGGAAACTGTAGAAGAGGCTGCTGACGCAGTTGAAGCTGCTGTAGATTCTGCTGCTGTTGCTATCGACTCTGCTGCTGCAGACGTTGAAGAAGCTGTAGAAGAAGCAGTTGACGGATCAGAGGAGTAATCAACCACTCTAATGAAAAAAATGGTCCACGGCCTTTTGGTCGTGGACCTTACTTGTTTATGGGGGTTTGGCTCCTACAGAGCCTTTCTCTATGGTGCCCTGACGGGCTAATTGTTTTTGGCTCCGCTGGAGCCGGAGGTATTCCGCCCTCTATACCTGTCATACCGCAGAGGCCGCGGGCTGAATGTGGGTCATGCGGTATCTAGCGAAGTTTATGCCTATAGATACCTGCCATTCACCCTCGAGATCCCGGCCGACCCTTCTGGCCATCCGCTGCAAGCCCATCGGGAAGACGAAGAGAATGGGGTATACATAACTTAGCCCGTAACATAGGACGTCTTGGCGGTGGGATATAGGGCATGGACTAGTGGGGCAGCCCCTATCTCCGGCAGCTTATACCTGCAAATCATGGCCGACCCTTCTGGCCATCCGCTACAAGCCCACCGGGAAGACGCATGGGAGGGAGGTAAAGGTAACAGGGGCCTAGAAAAACTCTGACATCATTCTGGAGTATCCTCTTCCTCCTTAGACATGGGGGGTAGATCCTCCTGCTCTTTTACCCTGGCCAGGAGTTCAGCTCCCAGGGCCATCTCTCCATGGGTTTGCAGCCATGCTCCCGCCCTGCTAAGTTCAGCAGCTGTTTTCAGTTTCCTGAAAAGTTCCCTATCAAAATCCTGGGGATAGGCCTTGTACTCATTAATGAGGAGGTTTACATAGCCCAGACCAGCAGGGTAAAGCTGTTCTGCTCTCAGTTTAGTGTAGTAATCCGCCTCCACCTTCCCAATTGACTTGTATTCCTCTTCCTCCCACTCCATCCCCATTTCCTTTAGCTCTTCCTTAGGGTAAGAATAGAAAGTAGACATATAGCTATCTAAACCATTCCATAGCTTAGCGGTATTATCCTCACTTCCTGTGAGGATATAGTTTCTATCCGAGGAGAAGGCCACCGATGAGATAGGTGAAGTATGTCCGTGAAAGCTCTGTATGTCTCTTCCAGATGCTCTATCCCATAGCTTGGCGGTCCTGTCTCTGCTTCCTGTAAGGATATAGTTCCCATCAGGAGAAAACGCCACTGAGTAGACATATGAAGTATGTCCCTGAAAGGTCTGTATGTCTCTTCCAGATTCTCTCTCCCATAGCTTGGCAGTATTGTCCCAACTTCCTGTGAGGATATAGTTTCCATCGGGGGAGAAGGCCACCGAGGAGACATTTGAAGTATGTCCCTGAAAGGTCTGTATGTCTCTTCCAGATGCTCTTTCCCATAGCTTGGCGGTATAGTCCCAACTTCCTGTGAGGATATGGTTTCCATCGG
>JBCDBC010000141.1:0-8628 GCA_039184535.1 Bacteroidota bacterium
GCGCTGAATGCCAAAAGTAAAAAAATCAAATATGGATTTGGGATGGCATATACGACTCGCTTTGGACGGCAAATACTTATTCCTACTGGAGTGATTAAGTACAATACCCAAAAGATGGAATTGGATGCCCTGCTGCCAAATAAACTCTCGTTAATGTTTAATACCCATAAGACCGTGAATTTCGGGTTGGAAGCAGCACTAGACGGAGGGTTATTTAATAATAGAAGTGAGAGTCAAATTGTGAACGACCTAATTGATAAAGCAGGTTATAGTCGCGTAAATGTAGGTCCCACTGTTTCAGTAAGGTTAAAGGAGACGATGAGAATTTATCTGGTAGGAGGGATGGCAGTTGGTAGAAGACTAGAGTTTGTGGATACAGCAGGAGAAACACTTGATAGGACACCAGAGAATGGCCCTTTCATTAAGGTTGGATTTTCTTTCAGCCCTGTAGGAAATAATGCTGGTGGCTTCTAAAGGAGGACCTTTAGAGAAGAGGAGGCTATTTCTATAGAAAGATAGGAGCGCCATAGCAGGAGAAATTCTCTTGCTATGGCGCTAAGACTTTTTTATAACTCCGCAGCTAAATAGCTGGCTTCTTTGATGGCCATCTTGGCATCCAGTTTTGCGGCTATGTTCGCACCTCCTACAAGGTGAACACTCTTTCCGGCAGCTTGTAGTTCTTCATACATATCTCTCAGCGGTTCCTGGCCCGCACATACCACTACGTTATCTACTGGAATAATCTGTGGTTCTCCCCCTACTTCAATATGAAGTCCCATATCATCTATCTTCTTGTACTCTACCAGAGCCAGCATCTTCACATCCTTCATATTCAAGCTGGCCCGATGAATCCAACCTGTAGTTTTGCCCAGGTTTTTACCATGCTTCCCTTTAGATCTTTTTAAGAGATAAATTTCACGAGGGGAGGGGAGAGGCTTAGGGCCTTCCGCTAAAGATCCTCCTCTGTTATAGTCCATGTCTACGCCCCATTCTTGCATGTAAGCGGGGACACTTAGGGTGGGTACTTCGTGGGCCATGTCATGTGCCAGGTATTCTGCCATATCAAAGCCTATCCCTCCGGCACCCATGATGGCTACTCTTTTCCCTACTGGTTTCTTGCGGTAAAGTACGTCAGCATAATCCAGCACACTAGGATGGTCAATCCCTTCTACCTCTACCTTTCTGGGGGTAACTCCCGTAGCCAGGACGATTTCATCAAAATCTCCCTCTGATAACTCTTCAGCAGTTACTCTGTGGTTCAGGTGTACATCCACCCCATACTTTTTCAGCATCACATCATAGTAACGGATGGTTTGGGCGTATTCCTCCTTACCAGGGATCACTTTGGCCATGTTGAACTGGCCGCCAATCTCCCCTTCTGCCTCAAAGAGCGTTACCTTATGCCCTCTCTTGGCTGAGGTAGTAGCCATTTCCAGACCTGCTGGACCGGCCCCTATTACGGCTATCTTTTTGGCAGTCTCTACGGGAAGGTGATTTAATTCAGTCTCATGACAAGCTCTAGGGTTCACTATACAGGAGCAAACCTGCATAGAAAACGTATGGTCCAGACAAGCCTGATTGCAGGCTATACAGGTATTAATTTCTTCTGCTCTATCTTCCATGGCCTTAAGTACCAGGTCTGAATCTGCCAGGAAAGGTCTGGCCATGGATACCATATCTGCACACCCATCTGCCAGCACTGTTTCAGCCACATCTGGCATGTTGATCCTGTTTGTGGTTACGAGAGGAATCTTTACCTCCCCCATCATGCGTTTGGTCACCCAGGCAAATCCAGCTTTAGGGACTATGGTACCTATGGTAGGTACGCGGGCTTCATGCCACCCAATGCCTGTATTGATGATGGTGGCTCCTGCCTTTTCTATTTTTTTAGCTAGCTGGACCACTTCCTCCCAGGTACTTCCTCCCTCTACGAGGTCTAGCATGGACAGACGGTAAATGATAATGAAGTTTTCTCCTACTGCTTCACGCGTTCTCCTTACTATTTCTATGGGGAACTGCATTCTGTTCTCATAGGCGCCTCCCCATTTGTCTGTTCTTCTGTTGACTTTGGTTACCAGAAACTGGTTGATCAGGTACCCTTCAGAGCCCATGATTTCTACTCCATCATAGTTGGCCAGCTGGGACATTCTGGCACATTGTACATAATCTTCTATGGTCTGTTCTACCTCTTCAGTACTAAGACCTCTGGAAGGGAAAGGAGTAATAGGTGCCTTGGTATCACTGGCAGAGACATTGTGTTTAGAATAGCCATATCTCCCTACATGGAGGATTTGCATACAGATTTTTCCTCCTTCCTTATGGACAGCTTCTGTGACTATTTTATGCTTTTCGGCTTCGGCTTCATTATCCAGTGGATGACCTAGTGGTATGGCCATTCCCTCCTTGTTGGGGGCTACTCCTCCGGTTACAATGAGGCCTACTTGTCCTCTGGCTCTTTCAGCATAAAAGGCAGCTAATCTGGGTAAGCCTCCATCTATGTCTTCTAGCATAGTATGCATAGAGCCCATGAGTACTCTGTTTTTCAGAGTAGTAAACCCAAGGTCAAGCGGTTCAAGTAGCTTGGGGTAATTCGTAGTCTTAGACATGAGTGAGAATTAGGAAATTTAAATGTGAGTAAAATCGCAAGTCGGTGCGAAAATTTCCCTTGATAAGTATGAGGTAGGTAGTAAGATACGTCTACTGTGATCAAATTTACCAAAAGAATAGGAAGTGTCTAGCATCATTTTGTGAAAACATCAGACTATCCCGTAACTTTTTATGATGGAAGTAGGTCATGTGAAATTCTTACCCCCTAAGGATCCTTTCTTAAGAAAGTACATAAAGGGCTATTATGTTCATACCTGTTCTGATATTGACTTCAAAGGAAAAGTGACCTTCTACCAAAATATCACCTGCACCATCAGCATTTACAAAGATTCTATAGTTAGTGGAGCTGGAAGGTATAGAATCCAAACCTACCAGGAAAATACTGGCTATTTATCCATTCTGGCCGGGAAGGTAGATCGGTATCAGGAAGTAACTTTCCTTGGTCCATTGGATAGGTTAGCCATTGTTTTTTATCCGACTGGTATCAACCACTTCATAGATACGCCTTTGGGAGAATTACTGGAGGAAAACTTTGTGACCTTCACCCATTTCGACCAGTACTTCCAGACCTTCCTGCCTAAGGTGTATGCAGAAGATTCTCTGGAGACCAAGCGAGACATGTTGGATGTTTTCTTCCTGGAGAAATTCAAGCCATTCCCTGACGAGCGTGTGCTACATGCTGTGGGGAAGTTAATTGAAAGTCCTACTAAGGCAAGGGTACAGGAAATAGCAGAAGACCTGGGAATAAGTAGGCGTACCCTCCTTAGGTTATTTCAAAAACACCTTTTTTACACTCCTGAGGAGTATATGTCTGTCATCAAGTTTAGACGGGCATTGCTGTATTACCAGGAACAGAAGGACGCGCCTAACCTCACCCAGATAGCCCTAGACAGTGGTTATTATGACCAACCAGCATTTAGTAAGCAGCTTAAGCACAGAAGTGGCTTAAGCCCTAAAGAATTATTCAGTCAGCTTGAAATCATGGATGATGTGCTCTTTTGGAATTTGAGCTGATGTCCCAATACTACAAGATTCCCTTTTCCTGAATGTGTTGATTGCAGTAACTCAAATTTACATGCTGTATGAAAACACTCACTTTTTTTCTTTTATCAGTTTCCCTTCTGTTGTCTGGCTCATGTCAGGAAAGTACCCTGGAACAAGGGACCACGGTTTACTCCCACCCCTTACTTCTAGATGGGGAAGGCTTGGATATGGTAGGCACAGAGAACCTCATATTTGTGCCGGAGAATAGAAATAATCCTGATAGTAGGTTAATAGGCGTACACTTTTTTAGGCTTCCAGCTAAAGAGCAATCCACCCTTCCTCCGGTATTTTACCTGCCAGGTGGCCCTGGAGGGAGATATGATGTGAGGTATTTTTATGAAAGCTTTGGCAGGGAGAGAGCGAAAGCCTGGGTATGGCAGCTAGACAAACTTAGGGAAACCCGGGAGGTTATCATCATGAATCAGAGAGGTCATTCTTATTCTCCCGGCTTTCAGATTTCTCAAATGGAATTTGGCTTCTCCATAGGAGAGGAAGATAAACCCTTCAATGCTGAGACCTGTGCAACTAATTTTGCGGAAGCGTATTCAGAAACCGTAGATAAATTCAAGCGAATAGGCGTAGATGTGGAAGGCTATGATATCCGAAATATGGTAGAGGACATAGAGGATATCCGTAAATATTTGGGAACGGAGGAAATAGCTTTGATGGGAACCAGTTTTGGCTCTCAGTGGGCCCTTGCCTATCACCGGACTTATCCCCAACAAGTGGACCGCATGCTACTATCAGGAGTGGAGCCCCTGGATCATGCCTATGATGATCCGGCAGGTGTTTGGAAGGTTCTTGAAAGAATTGCTCAAGAGGCGGAGAAAGATCCCAAACTTAAAGAGTTACTGCCTGAAGGCGGATTTATTGCTGCTTATCAGGAGGTGGTAAAGAGATTTGAGAATGGACCTTTAAGTGTAAGAGTTTCTATTCAGGAAGAAGGAATAGATGATGATGTGATAATAGGACTTGATGATCTGAGAGAGAATTTCTTCTATCCATTTGTGGATGAAAGAAGAGAGTCTTTGGCTTCCTGGCCCAAGTATATATTGGACTTGTACCATGAGGATTATGAGATGCTGGGCTTATGGGCGTTGGAGGAAAGGGGAGGAGTGGAACGAGAGCTATTGATGAGTCCCCTGATAGACAATAGTCTTGGAATAAGCAGGAGCCGAGATAACCTACTATCAAGCCGGGAGGAAATCCGTTGGATAGGTGATCCTAATATACTCTACAAAAGTATCCGAGAACTGGAAGGAAGTGTAGCAGTAGATGATGAGTTCCGCACACATGTGAGTTCAGAAGTTCCTCTATTGATGATCCAGGGAGACATGGACTGGAGTACACCTATAGAGAATGCTGAATTTTTAGCTGGCTTCTTTCCAAACCACCACCTACTTACGGTACATAGGGGCACCCATGATGCCAACAGAGAGTTAATTCTCTCAAATGAGATCCTGGCGGGAAAGCTTTATTCCTTTATGAATGAAGACCTAACGGATCAAGACCCCAAAGACTATTTTAAAGACTTTCCTGGAGAAACAGCATTAGAGAAAATTCCATTTTGGCCGGGAGCAGGACCGGGCCTGATGGAGAGGTTGATAGAATAAGGCTGTTTGTATATTTCTCTTTCTAATGTAACAACGAGATAGCTCCAGGTCTAAACCCGGAGCTATCTCGTTGTTTATGAAGGTTTACTGTGGGCAATGGATAGAAGAAAATGTAGACCCAAATACCCTTAGGCTGATTCAGACTAAGATTCTCATTCGAAATGGTTAATTTCCTTTTTGAAACATCTTAGCCTTGAATGAAAATGCCACGCCACATTACCCTACTGTTTCTCCTGCTAACAGGATCATATGTATTCTCTCAGGATGAAGCTATCATAGATAGTTTGGTCAATGGACTGGAGAATGCACCAACTGATTCAGCAAAATTCGCCTATGCAGATGAGTTATTCTGGCAATGGATTTACATAGACCAGGGCAAGGGATATGAATATGGCCTGGAGGCCCTCAAGATAGGAGAGAGAATGGGCGTTTCTTCCTCCATAGCTGCTGCTCAGAATAATCTTGCTATCTATTTCAGGATGGCAGGAAAATATGTGAGTGGAGATTCTATCCTTCAAGAAGCCATCAAGCTACAAGAGCAAAAGCAAGATACTCATGGATTAGCCCGTAGCTATGGGAACCTCTCTAACATCTACAAAATTCAAGGAGAATATGAAAAGGCAATAGAAGTGAATCTTGCTTCTATGACCTTCTATGAAGCCTTAAAAGATACCGTGGGGGTAGGACGGTGCTTAAACAACAATGGAAACCTTCACTTTGCCTTGAAACAAAATGAAGAGGCCTTAACCTATTTCCAACGAGCACTAGAGATTTCTCGCAGATTCCAAGATACACTTGGACTTGCCCTGAATTTGGGGAATATTGGAACTGCTTACAAACAACTTAATCAAACCCAAGAAGGTCTTGAAGCTTATGAAGAGGCTAATGTATACCTGGAAAGTTTGGGGTATGAGCGGAGTCTTGCCTACAACCTGGGAAATATGGGCTTGCTATTTCGAGAAGAAGGAGATTTCCCCAAAGCCTACACCTACCTAAATGAGGCGAAAAGCCTCCTGGAAAGAAATAAAGCCCCTAAAGGACTCGCACGTATGTATGATAATCTGGCTAAAACAGCTTTGATGCAAAAATCGTATTCGCGAGCCTTGGAATATGCAAGGCAGGGATACGAGCTAGCTAAGAGCATACAATTAAAGCCTGAAATCCGTAATGTCTACCAGTCTATGGCTAAGGCCTATGCAGGGAAAAAAAATTATTCACAGGCATTCCGCTATCAGGAGAAGTTTATCGCATTAAATGATTCTCTCATCAATGAAGGAAATACCCAGAAGATACAGGAACTGGAGGCCAGATATGAATCCAGAAGTCGGGAAAGCCGAATCCAGTTACTCGCCAGTGAGAAAGAACTTCAGCAGAAAACCATAGAGGCTCAGGTAGCTGGGATTCGCTTACGGAATCTCATCATCATGACGGTGGTATTTGCGTTGGGATTAGCCGTACTTGGCTTGGTGTTCTATCGGCAGAAGAAGCTGTTGGCGGAAAGTATGCAGCAGATTGAACAGCAAAAGGTCATGGATCTGAAAAACCAGCAACAGATTATCCGCATGGATGCCGTCATACAGGGAGAAGAAAAGGAGAGAAGAAGATTAGCTCAGGATTTACATGATGGGATAGGAGGGATGTTGGCAGCGGCTAAGTTAAAAGTAGCTGCAGTTGCAACCCATAAAGACGAGATGGGAGAAGCCTCCACCCTTCTGGATGATACCTATGAGGAAGTGAGGCGTATTGCTCACAATATGATGCCTAAGGTATTATTGGAAATGGGGCTAGTTCCAGCCGTTAAGCAGTATGTCCAGCAACTGAGCGATTCATCTTCCCTTGCTATTAGCGTTGAGGTATTGCAGAGCATTCCAGATTTAACTTCTCACCAGGAACTTAGCTTGTTCCGTATTATCCAGGAATTACTCAATAACATTGTCAAACATGCAGAGGCTCATGAAGCATCCGTACAGTTCTCTTTCTTTGAGGGAGAAGTAAGTGTCATGGTGGAGGATGACGGAAAAGGCTTTGACCCTGTCCAGACCAAAGGAGGAATAGGGATGAAGAACCTGGAAGACAGAATAGCTATCCTTGGAGGAGAATGGGAAATTGATTCACGAGTAGGGAAAGGGACCAACATCAGCATACATATTCCAGTAGTTAGAGAATTAATGAATAGCCTATGACCAGCGTATTATTAGCTGATGATCATCTCGTTCTTTTGGAGGGAATCAAAGGCTTAATAGAAAAGGAAGAGGATATAGAGGTGGTTGACTTTGCTACCCATGGAGAGGAAGTATTGGTAAAGGTGGGGAAATGGTCTCCAGATCTAGTATTGCTGGATATTAACATGCCGGGTAAGAATGGTATGGAGATATGCGGTAAAATTCTGCAAATATCCCCATCAAGCAGGATTCTAGTGATGAGCATGCATAGTGATGCCTATCATGTCCAAAATATGCTCAAAAAGGGAGCCCATGGATACATAACCAAAGGTGTTGCCCCTCAGGAAATGTTGAAAGCCATCAGAAAAGTAGCTTCAGGAAAGTCCTATTTCAATGATGAGGCTACAAGAGCAGTGATGGAGGGCCTTGTATCAGGAAATAAGCAGGAAGAAAAATTTGAGCTAAAGCTAAGTCGAAGAGAAAAGGAAATTCTCAAATTAATTGTAGAAGAAAGAACCTCCCAAGAAATAGCTGATGAGCTATTTATCAGTCTTAAGACGGTTGAAACTCACAGAAGAAACCTACTTTCTAAGCTCAATGCTCGTAATACAGCCGGACTAGTGAGAATAGCCATGGAAAGAAAACTGATCTAATGGGAGGTAAACCCTGATTTTGCTTTTTCAGGGTTTACCCTGATAGTTATCCCTTCCTAAGATTTGATCTTGTTCTCTAAGCAGATAGAACCATGAACAAGATCATTCTCTTTTTATTATTCACACATGTTGTTTTTCAAGGGCTCAGTCAGGAGGCCTCATCACAAGTACTGAGTGCCGGTGGGAATACCTATCAAAGCGGGGATCTTACCCTCTCAGCAACTGTCGGAGAAACCATCATAGGTACAGGAGAACAAAAAGACCTAGTACTGTATCAGGGGTTTCAGCAGACTTTTCAAACCACAGTTACTTCCATTTCTAATGAACCTTTACAGCTCGAAGTAAAGGCCTACCCTAATCCCACTACGGACAGGTTAACAGTAACCATAGACCAGCAGAACACACACAGGCTGAAAGTCATACTGTTAGATGTGAATGGGAGAGAAACAGCTCTAAAGAAATCTCTATCTCAAGAGTTTACGCTAGACCTAAGTCCGTATGCAGCAGGCTTCTATCTCCTTCAAATCATAGATGAAAGCCAATCTGTAC
>JBCDBC010000142.1:0-8613 GCA_039184535.1 Bacteroidota bacterium
ATTGGTGCATGCTTATCGGTATTTGCTTGAAACATGAAAGTACTCGCAGTTTTTCAAGATAGTATTAACAGAATTTACTTAATATCAGATAATTTACTTGGAGAGAATATAGCTAAAAAATGAGAGGAATATAGGCGGCAAGAAATTCTTTAGATTCACATTAGCCTATTTGAAAGAAGAGGGTAGACAAAAAAAGCTGACAAACTATATGTCAGCTTTTTCTTTCTGTGGTGTGGGGCGGGTTCGAACCGCCGACACCAGGATTTTCAGTCCTGTGCTCTACCAACTGAGCTACCGCACCAGGTCTATTTTTGTTTAGAGTGGTGCAAATGTAATATAAATCCCCGCAATTCCACAAGCTTAATTTTCATTTTCATGGCCTTGCTGCAGAATTACGGGGACGACTACTATCACTCAAACACTATTACTACTAAATGGCGTGAAAAAGGCGGTTGTCTATAAAAAACAGAAAAAATCTATGCATGCATTGCATTTAGTATGCATGCATACTATATTTGTTCTAGTTGGATCAGTTGTAGAGGTAAGAATTATAAATCTCTACATTCTGAAGAGTTGAGTACGGTTGAAGTAAAAGAGCTTTTTCCGTGAGTTTCTTAGTTAAGGAGGGCTGGCCGTCACTCCACGGGTTGTGGGAGG
Source organism: Bacteroidota bacterium (assembly GCA_039184535.1). Classification (GTDB taxonomy): domain Bacteria; phylum Bacteroidota; class Bacteroidia; order J057; family J057; genus JBCBKZ01. Next base: position 658 of record JBCDBC010000142.1, read on the forward strand.
ATGGTGGGTCGCATTGGAGGGACACTGCATTTTTGCTTACTTTTTTTGCTAAGGAAAAAAGAAAGTCCCAAGGGCAGATGTGGATTGCCGCGGAAGGCGACGTAGCACTGGAAAGAAATTTTCTAGAAGACCCTTCAGGCTATGGAAACTCTTTAGAAACATTATAAATAGCTCCCAATAAGCTATTCTCAGGGGAAATTAAGGCACATATGTGAGATCGGAGCTGAATTACCTAAGCTAGAACTCTCATAATGTCTATATTTAATTCTCACAAAACAGACTACTATGATAAGCCAGATCATATTCTTTTTAGTTCTCGCTGCAGGCATAGGCTATTTCTCTTTCCAGATCTCGCGCATCAGTAAGAACATAAAATTAGGAAGACCGGTGGATAGGTCAGACAGACCTATAGAGCGTTTGCAGAAGATGGTACTGGTAGCTTTTGGACAGCAGAAGATGTTTAAGCGGGTGATACCAGCTGTTCTTCACGGAATTTTATACGTGAGTTTTTTGGTGATCAACATTGAAGTATTGGAAATCATCTTTGATGGGCTATTCAATCAGCATAGGATATTTGGTCAGTTTACAGAGCCTGTCTACAGCGGCCTGATGTTCGTCAATGAGTTTTTGGGTGCCCTGGTAATCGTAGCTTCTATCATTCTCCTCATCCGGAGAAATGTGATCAAGGTGAAGCGATTTGAGGGGATAGAGATGACAGAGTCTAAAGGGCTCATCCAAATGAAGAACTATTCTCACATAGATGCCAATCTTATCCTGGTGACGGAGATCGTGTTAATGACCTCCCTTTTCATTTTCAACATCGCAGATATTACGCTTCACAGCATGGGAGCCGGTATGCTTTCAGAGGCGGGTACAGGAACCATTTCGGATTTACCGGGTATGTATCCTATTAGCCACCCTTTGGCAGATATGAGATTGTTAGGAAGTGATGTACATACCCTTCACTTACTGGAAAGAGTAGGATGGTGGGGACACATTGTAGGGATCCTTTTATTCCTGAACTACCTACCTATCTCTAAGCACTTCCATGTGATTATGGCCTTCCCCAATGTGTATTTCTCACGCCTGGAAGACCAGGGGAAACTTACTTCCTCTAAGCATATTCAGGAAGAGGTAAAAGCTGCCTTCGACTTTAACTATACACCGCTTGAAGATCCTGATGCTCCTAATCGTTTCGGCGCTAAGGATGTTACTGACCTGACCTGGAAGAGCTTAATGGATAGCTACACCTGTACGGAGTGTGGGAGGTGTACATCTGTATGCCCAGCTAATGTGACTGGGAAAAAGCTTTCTCCGCGTAAGATTGTGATGGATGTGAGAGATAGGTTGGAAGAGATTCAGAAGTTTAAGTTGATTCCGGATGAGAATGGAATGATGGTAGCCGGAAATGGCGTAGCAGGATCTGAAGAAGCTGCCGGCCATACGCTACTAGGGGATCACTATATCTCAGTGGAAGAATTAAGAGCCTGTACTACTTGTAACGCTTGTGTAGAAGCTTGTCCGGTGAACATTAACCAGGTGGACATCATTGTAGAGCTACGTAGGCACCTGATCATGGAAGATTCAAATATGCCGGAAGAATGGGCCGCAATGACTACCAACATAGAGAATAATGGAGCGCCATGGGCTTTCCCGGCTGCAGATAGATTTAATTGGGCGAATGATATAGAGGTAGAAGTAGACAAAACTGCCTCAGCGGGAGAAAAAGAAGTTCAAAGCTAATCAAAGGGGTATGGCAGATACAGATATGTTAGATACACAAAAACCTATAGAAGAAGGGGATGTGTATGTAAAACCGATAAAAAAAGAAACAATGAAGATACAAGTTCCACTCATGTCGGAAGTTGTGGCACAAGGAAAGACACCTGAATATCTGTTTTGGGTAGGCTGTGCTGGTTCTTATGATGCCCGCTACCAAAGAGTAACCAAGGCATTCGTGAGAATTCTCTCTGCTTTAGAAATAGACTATGCGGTCTTAGGCCCGGAAGAAACCTGTACTGGAGACCCTGCCAAACGCTCTGGTAATGAATTCCTCTTCCAGATGCAGGCCATGCAGAATATAGAACTGATGAATATGTATGAGGTGAAGAAGGTGATCACTGCTTGCCCTCACTGCTACAACACCATCAAGAACGAGTATAAGGACCTTGGAGGAGATTACGAGGTGATCCATCATTCTACTTTTCTGCAGGAGCTGATCAATGATGGCAGAATCAAGATGAAGGAAGGGGGAGAATTTAAGGGAAAGAAAATCACCTATCATGACTCTTGCTACCTGGGACGTGCCAACGGTATTTATGAAGCACCCAGAAAGGTATTGGAAGCCTTAGATGCAGATCTAGCAGAGATGAAGCGTTGTCGCACTAAGGGACTGTGCTGTGGAGCTGGAGGAGCGCAGATGTTTAAGGAAGCTGAGAAAGGGAATAAGGAGGTGAATGTGGAGCGTACAGAAGAAGCCTTGGAAACAAAGGCTAAAGTGATTGCAGCTGCCTGTCCATTTTGCCTTACCATGATGATAGATGGTGTGAAGCATTATGAGAAAGAGAATGAAGTAGAGGTATTGGATTTAGCAGAGCTAGTTGACAAAAGCATGGATAGATCATAACAATTCAAAGAATTTTATATCCTCAAAGTATCTGAAATTCAGATATATATCTGATAAAAGTGAATGAGCTACCTAAGAAGTAGCTCATTTTTTATTTCTCTTTATTGGTTAATGCTAAAATAATTAGCATATTTGCTAATGAAATGAGAATTTTTTCGTTCTCACTTAAAAGGAACACAGAACTCTAGTTGAAATGGAGTTCAACCTCAAGCTACAATCGGACTTTTACACTTTAAGAGAGAACATAATGAAACGTTACAGATCGGAAACGCGACTAACGCGTTCAGGGGGGAACTATGTTTTTGTACCTGCTTTTTTTACCAAGAGCATTCGTGGATTAGGTGTTCTGGCCATATTTGTAGGGAGCCACGTATTCAGCCACTACTTCTACCAGCGTGATGATGCATTGGGGGGAGAAAGTACCAAGGCTGCATATGAATCTACCTACATGCCCGCTTCCATTTCTTCCTCTGCAGATTACGCTTTTGAAGAGAATAGGCAGCCACAGACTGAAATAGCCTATACGGAGGGGGTAGAAAAGCCTAATGTGCTAATTACACAGGCTAATCATGCTACTAGCACCGCCCCTGATAGGAGTTCATTATACCTGAGTGAGCAGGCATCTACCTACATTCATGATGTGAATGGATTCCAGCAGAAGATCAAAGAAGTAGGGAAGTTGCTGGACATTCCACCGGAGTGGTTGATGAGCATTATTAGCGCTGAGTCGAGCTTTAACCCACAAGCGGTGAATCGTGCAGGCTCAGGTGCTACTGGACTGATCCAGTTTATGCCGGCCACTGCAGCAGAAATGAACACCACTGTCTCCCAAATTAAGCAGATGGATGCCATGCGTCAGCTGGACTATGTGTACCATTATATGAATAAGGTGAGGCAGAGGTACGGAGAATACACCAGCCTGACAGATACCTATCTGGCAGTACTTTATCCTAAGGCCAGACAGAATGACCTTTGCTACACCTTATTCTCAAAACCGTCCAAGAAGTACAGCCAAAATAAAGGCCTGGACAGCAACAAAGACGGCAGAGTAACCATCAGCGATATTGATAAGAGAATGCAGCGCCTATTTCCAGTGGCCTACACAATTACAAAACGCTGAACTCAGAATAGTAGACTTTACAAGCTCTGCTTGTAAAGCTCTGGCTACGGACTCCTGTCCGTTTATACATGCGGACAGGAGTCCGCCACCAAGTCCGTCTCAAAGCAGGAGTTTTGGACGACCTAATAAGAGAAGAGCTACAGTCTCATGAAGTTGGCCATAGTTATACATATCAGAACAAAGTGGATTCGAAGAGTTGATGTAGCTGAGCTTTCCTTTGTTGGGACCGTTTACCCTAGGGTAGATGGTCCTTTTTTTACTAATTTCGCATATGAAGTTACTGCACACTGCCGACTGGCATTTAGGTAAGAGACTGGATCATGTCTCGCGCCTGGCTGAGCAAAAAGAAGTTCTAGCAGAGATCTGTGAGATAGCAGATCAAGAAGAGGTGGATGCGGTCCTGATTGCCGGAGATTTGTTTGATACAGTCAACCCCTCCATAGAAGCCATAGAGCTGTTTTATCAGACCCTAAAAAAACTGGCGAATAATGGCCAACGCGCCGTCATAGGCATAGCTGGTAACCACGACTCGCCAGACAGAATAGAAGCCCCTGATCCACTAGCTAGAGAATGCGGAATCATTCTCACAGGGTACCCAAATAGTCAGGTGCCTAACTTTAAGCTGGAAAGCGGATTGGAAGTACTCAGATCAGATAAGGGCTTCCTGGAATTGCAACTACCAGGTTCAGCACATCCCCTCAGACTGATTCTCACTCCCTATGCTAATGAAATCCGTCTGAAGAAAGCTCTGGGAAGTGAAGCTGAAGAAGAAGCCTTGAGAACGGTACTCGAAAGCTCGTGGAAAGCTTCCGCAGAAACCTACTGTGATGATCAGGGCTGCAATGTGTTAATGACGCATCTGTTTGTGATCGCCAGAGAAGGCGCAGAAAAACCGGAAGAAATAGAAGGCGAGAAACCCATACTCACAGTAGGAGGTACCTCTGAAATTTATGCACAGAATTTTCCTGAGAATATCCAATACGTTGCCTTAGGGCATTTACACAGAGCCCATCAGGTTACGCATCCGGCTTTTCCCGTCTGGTATAGTGGGAGTCCCTTGGGTTATAGCATGAGTGAAGCTGGACAGCAGAAGTATGTGAACATATTGGAGCTGGAGCCTGACAAAACTACAGAGGTAAAACAACTCCCTCTGAAGGCCGGGAGAAAACTGCTTCGTCTGAAAGCAGAGTCAGTGGAGGAAGCAAGAAAGCTCCTAAAAGAAAACCCCAATAGCTGGATAGAACTCAGCCTGTCTCTGACAGACTTCCTGACCGCAGCAGAAAGGAAACTACTTCTGGAAGAGAACGACGGACTGATTTCCATCATTCCGCAGATTCAGTATTCTTCAAATGAGCAAGCAGAAGGCTATTCCGTAGATCTCAGCAAAAACATGGAATCCCTCTTCAGAGACTATTTTCAACACAAACATCAGCAAGCACCCAATGAGAACATTCTTGCTCTCTTTAAGGAAGTAATTTCTCAGGAAGAAGAAGCCTAACTCTTATGATTCCTAAGCACCTCAGTATACAAGGACTCTATTCATACCAGGGCCGGCATGATATCGATTTTGAGCCGCTGACTACGGCTCAGCTATTCGGCATATTTGGAGCTACCGGAAGTGGGAAGTCCTCCATTCTGGAAGCCATCTCCTACGCCCTCTATGGAGAATCCGAACGCCTAAACAAGCGGGATAATCGTGCCTACAACATGATGAACCTGCGTTCTCAGCGCATGTTTATCTCCTTTGAGTTTGAGGTGAATGAGCAACGGTACAAGTTTGAAGCACAGGCTAAGCGTAACTCCAAGCGTTTTGATGATGTTACCCTCCTACCCAGAAAAGCCTATAAGCTGGAAGACGAACAGTGGCTCCCCATAGAAGTAGAAACGGCTAAGGAGCTTACCGGACTTAGCTACCAAAACTTTCGGAGAACCATCATCATCCCTCAAGGAAAATTTCAGGAATTTCTTCAGTTAACAGATACAGACAGGGTGAGGATGCTAAAGGAGATTTTCCAGCTGGAGAAGTATGAGTTGTTCCATAAGGCTGTTTCTCTCGAACGTAAGAATCAGGATAAGATCAACCATTGTGAGACGCTCCTACTACAACTGGAAGCCATTACGCCGGAGAGAATTAAAGAATTAGAAACTCAGCTGGAAGAGCTGGAAGCTGCTTACCAGTTACAGGAAACACAGCTACAAGGAAAGCGGAAACAACTGGCAGAGCTGGAAGAGCAGAAACTCAAACTTGACCGACTCCAAAAGCAGCGAATCCTTGTTCGAGGTTTGTTGGATCAGGAAGCCTTATTTCAGAAAAGAGAGCAAACCCTTAAGCAGTATGAATATTGTGTTACCCACCTGAACCCGCTGCTAATTAAGCAGAAAGAGATTCGTTCTCAAGCAGAAGATATTCAGCGCCAAAAAGGTCTCAAAGAGGTACAGCTTGAAAAGGACAAAGACCTCCTCAAACATGCAGAGAGCAACTTTGAGCGCATACAAGAGCAATATCTGAATAGAGAAAGCATTCTGCAAAAGGCCAAAGAACTGGAGCAACTCTCAGGTATTCAGGAACTGGAACGCATACTGGGAGATAAGCAGGAACGCATAGATAAGGGCCAAAAGCTAATAGAAGAGGAAAAGGCGACCCAGCAAAACCTTCAAAAGGAGCTGATGGAGTTAGAAGCTGAGTGGGAGAAACTACAGAAGGGTAAGCCTGACCTAAAGGAGCTAATGCAGTGGAAAGACTGGCTACACAAATTGGATAGCTTGGAGACAGAACATAAGAGAATTGGGAAGGAGGTAGAAATGGCTGAGGGGCAATTAGAAGAAGTGAAATCTGTGAAGCGTACCCTATTGAAAGAGAGCCCGCTTGAAGTAGGTCAATACATGCTGGAAATCCCTCAGATTCTCCCCATCCTGACACAAGGCTTAAGTAGGTTAGATGAGGATGTAAAAGAGGCTCGAAAAGAGCTGAGTCTACAACAAGCCCAGGCTCACCTATTAGAACTCAGTGCACAGCTGGTGGATGGAGAACCCTGCCCACTTTGTGGCTCCGTTCATCATCCGGATCCTATGCGTGAAAAGCTTGGAGACGGACAGGAGCATAAGCTGGAAGAGAAATTAACTGCCATAACTGCTCAAAGAGAAAAACAACAAAAAATCTACCTCCAACTGGAGCAGTTGGAAAGCCGGATACAAGAGAAGAGCCTTGAGCTAGAAAAACTTTCTGCCAAAAAGGAGGAAGCCCAATTGGCTATACACTCGCACGAATCTCAGGAGAAATCCCTAATAGGAGACAAGTCTCCTGAAGAAGTCAGGCAGTTGATTCTCCAGCAATCCAAGACAGATGAGCAGTCCCTCAAAATTTCTCAAAGCAGAAGTAGCAAGCAGGAACTCTTCCATGACCTTCAGCAAAAACTGGACAGGTATTCAGAGCGTTTAGACGTTCTGAGGAAAGAATACCAGGAAACAGATGTGGCCTTTCAGTCTGGCACCATGAGCCTCCAAAAGCTGGACTATGATGCCTATAGACAGGTATCAGCCGAACAAATCCAGGTAGAGCAAGACAAGCTGGAAAATGAGTATGCTCAACTAAACACACTCTTTGCTCAAGCAGATGAAAGGGTGAAGAAACTCCGTTCCGGTATTGACAGCTTAAGTGGAGAATTAGAAACCCTAACTGAGCAAGAAAGTAAGCTCACCAAGGCTTTAGCAGAGGGACACCAGCAATTGGATAAAGCTGTCAGTGAGGCTGGGTATGAGAATGCCAGCTCAGTGGAGCGGATTCTAAACTTGGCCCTGGATATTTCTGGGGAAAGGGAAGCCATCAGCAGCTTTCGACAGGAACTCCACCAATCTCAGGGGATGCTGGAAGAACTGGAAACCCAAACCAAAGGGATCAAGCTAGATGCTGCCTCTTATGACTCACTGGTAGAAGAAATCCAGCAGAAAGAGCAGGCTCAAAAAGAACAAACCAAGCAGATCGGGGCCACTCAGCAGGAAATAGCGAGAACTAACAACCAGTTGGAAGAGAAGCAAAAGCTACAGCAAGAACGTGAACAGCTTGGGTTGAGAGCAGAAGACATTAAGATATTGAAGAGCCTCTTTGCCAGAAGTGGCTTTGTGAACTATGTGTCTACCATGTACCTCAGGCAACTTTGTGAAGCGGCAAACCATCGTTTCACCAAACTTACAAGAGGGAGTCTCAGGCTGG
>JBCDBC010000143.1:0-8589 GCA_039184535.1 Bacteroidota bacterium
ATGACAATGAAATCATTGGCTTCTAACTAGTTATGCAATTATAATATTTAGTCTGAGATGGGAAATTTATTAGTTATTCATGGTACCTCCACAGATTGAAACTCTCTATGTGACTAAGTTTATACTACTTAAAAACCGAACCGTTATGAATCTGAAACGATTATTACTGTTTCTACTCGCGCCTTTTTTATTTATACAGGCTGTCCATGCTCAAAGTATAAAAGGCACAGTAGTAACGAATCCAGACGGTGCCCCCCTTGTTAGTGCCAGAGTTATAATCAAAGGAACTTCCACAGGGGTAATAGCAGATGAACAAGGTAAGTTCTCTCTTCAGGCACAACCCACAGACATACTTCAGGTTTCCTACATAGGATATGAAACCATTGAAGTAACTGTAGGCAACCAGACTAATATTACCATTACTATGATACCCAGTGATCGTAGTCTTGATGAGGTAGTAGTAGTAGGATATGGTACGCAGGGCAGAGCTAAAGTTACTGGAGCTATTAGTTCAGTAGATGGAGAAACTTTAGCTGAGTTACCCGTAGTAAGTGTAGATCAGGCTCTGCAAGGCCGCGCTGCAGGTGTTTATGTAGCTAATACAGGATCACCTGGTCGAGGTGCTACCGTTAGAATCCGAGGAGTAGGTACTGTAGGTAATAACAATCCCCTTTATGTAATAGATGGGGTTCCTGCAGGTGGCCTTAACGAGATCAACCCAAATGATATCGAATCAGTGGAAATCCTTAAAGATGCCTCTGCTGCAGCTATTTATGGGTCTAGAGCGGCTAACGGAGTAGTACTTGTAACCACCAAAAAAGGAAAAGTTGGAAAGCCAGTAGTTAGTTTTGATAGCTATGTTGGTGTTCAGAACGTGTGGAGAACACTAGACTTATTGGAAAGTGATGACTATATAACCTACGCCACGGAGATACAGGAGAATGCCGGACTTCCTGCACCTTCAAGATTTACTGATCCTGAGTTTGGGTCCTACAGAACCGAAACGGATTGGCAGGATGAACTTTTCAGATCTGCACTTATTCAGGAGTATAATCTAGCTGTTTCAGGTGGAGCACCTAAGGCTAGGTATAGAGTTAGTGGAGGATACTTAAATCAGGAAGGAACCATGTTAGGGACAGACTATGAACGTTACACCTTCCGTGTGAATACTGATTTTGACGTACATGATAGAGTAAGAATAGGACAGACACTTACCCTTGCATACGGGACACGTAATAATGAAAGAAACGGAGGAACTAACAGATCTATGTTAGAGCATGCTATTAAATCTGCTCCTTATCAGCCTATATTTGATTCTAGGAATTTAGGAGGATTTAAAGGCCCGGATCAGGCAGACAATAATGATGCTGAGAACCCTATCCGTATTCAATCTTTGGGGATTGCAAGAGACGAAGTCCTGAAGCTACTTGGAACAGCTTATGCAGAGGTGGATATTTTGGATGGCTTAACCTTCAAAACGTTGGTAGGGATGGATATGGCTTATACCACCAATATCAACTTTAATCCTGCATATAGAGACGGAGAATTTCATGACCGTCCAGTAGCTGAGATAAACGAAGCCAGAAGAAGTTTCATTTCTCCTCTATTCACTAATTCCTTGAATTATACAAAGTCTTTCGGGAGCCACAATTTGGATGTATTAGGAGTTATTGAATTCCAGAGCTTTGATAATTCCTTTGTGCAAGGTATTGGTGAAAATGCCCTTTCAAATGATATACGGGCATTGACAGCTGTTTCTGCAGATAATGTGAGTGGGGGACTCACGGAGTGGTCCTTAATATCCTATATTGGCCGCTTAAACTACGACTATGCTGGAAAGTATATTCTTTCAGCTACTGTGCGTCGTGATGGTTCCTCTCGATTCGGCCCTGCCAATAAATGGGGTGTTTTCCCTTCCTTCTCAGTAGGATGGAATATAGCTCGAGAAGGATTTATGAATAATGTGAATGATATCTCTTCGCTGAAAGTAAGAGGAAGCTGGGGACAAACAGGTAACCAGAGTATTGGAGAATATGGTTTTCTTGCCACAGTTAACCAGAACTTCAACTATAACTTCAATGGAAGCCTGCAAGGAGCAGCTACTATTTCTGCCCTAGCCAATGAAAATCTCCAATGGGAGACTACAACGATTACAAACATCGGTCTTGACTTCGGCCTATTCAATGATGCCTTGCAAGGGAGTATTGAATATTACATAAATGAAACTGAAGATATTCTGGTAAATATTCCTCTCCCAATCTCCTTAGGATTTGATGGTTCTCCACGTGTAAATGCGGGGGTAGCAGAGACAAGCGGAATGGACTTTGCGCTAAACTACAACCAGCTTGCAGGGGATTTCCAATGGAGTGTAGGAGCTAATATGGGACTGATCATAAATAATGAAGTAACTAGCTTAGGGCAGGGACAGCCGATTAATGGCCCTACCTTTGAAAGTGATGCTGTTACGCGTACAGAAGTAGGGCAACCTATTTTCTCTTTCTGGGGATGGAAGACTGATGGTATTTTCCAAACACAGGAAGAAATAGATAATCACGCTTCCCAAAGTAATGCTGCACCTGGAGATATCCGCTTTGTGGATGTAGCAGGCCCTGCAGACGAAAATGGTAATCCTACGGGACCAGATGGCGTAATTGATGCCAATGATAGGACCTTTTTAGGATCTCCTATCCCTGACTTTACTTACGGAATAAATGGTAATATCTATTACAAAAACTTCGACCTAACATTGTTCCTGCAAGGGGTACAAGGAAATCTTATCTACAACACTACCCGCTATGATCTGGAAGGGATGACACGTGTATTTAATGCAGGTACAGAAGTGTTAGATAGGTGGACTGGCCCAGGTACATCCAATGAGATACCAAGAGGAGTTTCAGGTGATCCTAACAGAAATACCCGTATGTCTGATCGCTTCCTGGAAGATGGATCTTTCTTACGTATGAAACTTCTTAGTGTAGGATATACCATTAACACTGATGCATTGTCTTGGTTAAGCCGAGCCAGGGTATATGTGAGCGCGCAGAATCTATTTACCATAACTGACTATACTGGTTATGATCCTGAGATTGGTGCACGTCAAGGTATTAATTCAACTTCCGGGCTAGGAATTGATTTCGGTCAATATCCACAGCCGCGAACATTTTTAGCAGGAGTTCAGTTATCTTTCTAGTTATATATAGAATTTCATATATTTAACCATGAACAAGAAATTTCTAATCATCGCTATCCTACTTGGACTGTTCCATGTGTCCTGTGATGAAGAGCTACTCGATAAGGTAAATCCTAATGAGCTCTCCTCAGCAACCTTCTACGCAGATGGAGCACAAGCTACTGCAGCTGTAAATGGAGTATACGCTTCACTCCAGACCATACAGCTTTACACAAGAGAATATTTCTTTCTCCACGACTTATTGTCGGATGAAAACTTTGGACTAGGTTCCCTTGAAGCTCAGAGGGTACAGCTAATAGCCAGATCTTTTGATGGGGCTAATGCAATCATTACTCAGGTTTGGAGGGGAGCGCATAGAGGAATTCACAGGGCTAATCTAGTGATAGACAATGTTCCTGAGACACCGCTAAGTGCTGATTATACTGAGACCCAAAGAACTCAGCATATAGCAGAAGCCAGGTTTCTGAGAGCCTTTTATGCTTTTGAATTGGTTAGTCTTTGGGGAGATGTGCCATTTAGTCAAAATGTGGCCGGAGGGGAAGAGGCTGAAAATGGTCTGCCAATTACCTCAGCGGATCAAATTTACGCTACTATCATCAGCGATCTAGACTTTGCCGAACAAAATCTTCCAAACAGGTCTGAGTATAGCTCAGGTGAATTAGGAAGAGCTACCCGTACAGCTGCTCAAGCCTTAAAAGGTAGAGTTCAACTTTTCCGAGGAAATTATGCAGAAGCTGCTGCTGAGCTTCAGAAAGTAGTGAATTCTGGAGAGCATAGGTTGATGGAAGAATTTACGGATAACCACACGGATGAAAATGAAAATAACGAAGAAGCTATATTCGAAATTCAGTTCTCATTAGCATTCGGTGGAGGTAATCGTTGGTCAGGAGATGGAAACGGAATCGCTGAGGTAACTTTCAGAGGACAGGAGTATGGCATGAAAGCATGGAGAAACGTGATTCCTTCAGAGGCAATTGTCAATGAATTGCTAAGAGAAGAAAAAGCTGCTGGTGTTGAAGATCCTAGGGCTGCTTTCACTATTTATCGTCCAGGAGATTTATACAATAACGGTCAGGATGTAGTTATCGCCTTTGAAACCACACCGGATGACTTACCTTCATGGAGAAAATATCAGAACTACTATGATAATCTTGATGAAGTCAATCAGCAGTCTGGAATTAATTTCCGCTCTATAAGATATGCTGATGTTCTGCTCATGTTGGCAGAAGCACAGAATGAGCTAGGTAACCAGGCAGAGGCAGTTTCATTAATGAATCAGGTGCGTGCCCGCCCAAGTGTGGATATGCCTCCTCTTCCTACTGCTACCTTCCCTGCCGGAAGCCAGGCAGAGGTTTTCGAAGCTATTCAACATGAACGTATTATGGAACTTACCTCCGAGCAGGTTCGTTATCGTGATATCTTACGTTGGGGAATCGGATCTCGCGTAATCCCTGCATGGGTTTCAGGTAAGCATGAGCTATTACCTATTCCTCAGCAGGAGATAGATGCTAATGTTGCTGTAACAAATGCAGATCAAAACCCTGGATATTAATGTAGACTTGTATTGATATAACATAAAAAGAAGGTTCCTTAGGGGACCTTCTTTTATTTCTCCCCTATCAAACATGCTATATGAGAGCTTTATGTCTTTTGACTATCTCCTTTTTAGCTGTTTCAGGCTGTACCCGCCTGAATGATACCCTAACACCTAACCAGGAAATGACTCATCTCTTGAAGAGAACTGCAGAGGAGTTATTTTTTATCCCGGAGAATATGTATGCGAATCAGGTTCGGATCACATACTTTGATAGCCTGATGAATGCTACCCCCTCATTACAGGCGAGTTATAAGCTTAAAAAGGGGGTTGAATTATTGCATGCTGGAGAAACTGAGGAGAGTATAAAGATTTTATTAGACCTGTATGAGCAGAAAAAAAGCTCCCGCTTTGTAGCAGGGATGGATGGAAATGAAGAAGGGCAGATTGAGTACTGGTTAGCACTTGCCTATATGAGAAAGGGAGAACAAGATAATTGTATCCATCATCATGCAGCAGCTTCCTGTATTATTCCTGTAACCCAAGCTGGGCAACATGGAATGCCAGAAGGTTCTCGTGCAGCTATTCAATTATATGCTAGCATTCTATCCCAAGATAATAATGACCTAACTGCTAGGTGGCTTTACAATCTTGCACATATGACAGTAGGGACCTATCCGGATTCTGTCTCTTCAAAGTGGCTAATTCCGCCAGAGGCTTTTTCTTCTGTCCATAAGCTTAAGCCATTCCATGATATTGCAGCACAAGTAGGGTTAGGGATCAATACTCTATCCGGTGGGAGTGTGGTGGACGACTTTAACAATGATGGTTACCTGGATGTGATGGTATCAGAATGGCATCCTAATGGTCAGCTAAGATATTTTGAGAATAACTTGGATGGTACTTTTTCAGAGAAAACTGAGGAAGCACAACTAAAAGGACTTACTGGTGGGATCAACATTCTTCAGGCTGATTATAATAATGATGGATGGTTAGATGTATTTGTTCCACGTGGCGGATGGCTGTATGAGTCAGGAAAGTTCCCCAACTCTCTTCTCCGAAATAATGGAGACGGTACGTTTACGGATGTTACAAAAGATTTGGGTCTATTATCTTTTCATCCCACTCAAACAGCTGTGTGGACGGATGCTAACAGTGATGGGTGGTTAGATCTTTATATTGGGAATGAATCCTCAGGCCCAGAGGATGCCCATCCATGTGAGTTATACCTTAATCATGAAGGGAAATATTTTGATGAATTGGCCGCTGAGGCGGGAGTTGCATTGGTATATGATTCATTAGAACATAAGGACTGGTATGTAAAAGGGGTAACGGCTGGAGATTACAACGGAGATGGACGAGAGGATTTGTATATATCTTTATTCCACCCACATCATAGCAATATATTATTTCGAAATGAAGGGGTAAATGAAAAAGGCCAGCTTACATTTTTAAATGTAACCCAAAAAGCAGGTATTGCTGAATCCCACTCTTCTTTTCCAGTGTGGTTTTGGGATTATAATCAAGATGGATGGGAAGACATTTTTGTGGCAGGATATGAAAGGAGTTCCTTTTTTGGGTCTATTTCGCAAGATATAGCTGCTGAGATGTTAGGGCTTCCACATACGGCCACCACGGCTAGACTTTATCAAAATAAGGGGGATGGTACTTTCGAAGATATTTCTTCTCAGGTAGGACTTGATAAAATCCTTTATGCCATGGGTGCTAACTATGGCGATTTGGATAATGATGGATGGCAGGACATGTATTTGAGTACCGGGGAGGTTAACCTTAATTCTGTTATCCCAAATAGAATGTTTCGGAACAATGACGGCCAGGAATTTCAGGAAGTAACCTATGAAGGAGGGTTTGGCCATATCCAGAAAGGACATGGAGTCTCATTTGCCGACATTGATAATGATGGTGATCAGGATATCCATGTAGTAATGGGCGGAGCGTATGAAGGTGATACCTTCTTCAATTCACTTTTCGAAAATCCTTACCAGGATACTAACCATTGGATTAGCTTTCAGTTAGAAGGGACCACCACTAACAGGTCGGCTATAGGAACCAAGGTGGCTCTGGAATTGGAAGAGGGAGATAGCATCAGGACCCTTTATCGGACTGTTAGTAGCGGCGGAAGTTTTGGTTGTTCTCCTTTGCGCCTAGAAATTGGATTAGGAGAGGCTGAAAGAGTAAAGAAATTACAAATTAACTGGATGGGAAGTGCGACTCCTCAGGTGTTTCACGATATTGAGGTTAACCAGTTCTACTATATTCAAGAGGGGAAAGATTCTATCCAGATCAGGAATCTTTCTGCCATTTCTTTAAGTTCTTCATAATCCCAAGTCATGAAGAAAGTAGCTTTCTACATATTGTGCTATCTGGTCAGCCATAGTTATTCACTCCATTCTCAAAATTTGGTGCCCAACCCTACCTTTGATACTTTCACTACTTGTCCATTTGACAAGGGCCAGATTAACTTCGCTGCTCCCTGGCGGCGTGCTAATGGAACTACTACTGATTTTTCGCATATCTGTGGAGCAGGAGGCTTTGCTGGTGTTCCTGATAATCAATGGGGGAGCCAGACACCTGCCGTGGGGCAGGGATATGCCGGAATTCGTACTTGGCTTCCATTTGAACTTTTTAATGAACCATATCGGGAATACTTAACAGTTACGCTCTTAGATACGCTCGAAAGAGGGAAGACGTATTTTATAAGCTTCAAGGTAAGTCCTGGTGAAAGCGTGAAGTTCGTGACAGATGATATCGGTTTGGCCTTTGGGGATTCTATCATTCGAGGAGGGGCTATTCTTTCTTATGTTCCGGTTATAGAGCAGCCTACTGGGATTATGATAGATAATTTTGCTGGTTGGACTGAAATATCCGGGCAGTATACGGCAGAAGGTTGGGAAACAGATTTGGTCATAGGTAATTTTAAAACTGATTCTGCTACAACTCTTCGCGTTAGGGATAATAGTGATGACCTAGAAGCAGGGACTTACCTGTTCGTGGATGAAGTCATAGTAGAAGCTTGCGATGACAGGGCAGATACAGAACTGATTCTTACTGACAATACGGACCTTTGTCCAGGTAGCCAGACTGACTTAATACTCAATCCTGTCAATACATATTCTTCTTTCGATTGGAGTAATGGAGAAAATACGACTAGTATAGCGGTATCCCAGGAAGGGCAATATTTTCTGGAAGCTGAGATTGCTGGCTGCAAATACAAAGATTCTGTAACCATCAGTATACAATCCACACCCACCTTTACCTTAGGGGCTGATACCAGTCTGTGCCCAGGTAGTAGTCTATTACTTTCAGTAGAAGCAGAAGGAAGTAGCCTAAGCTGGAATACAGCTGACACCACTAGTTTCTTATTAATTACAGAAGCGGGAAGTTATAGCTTACGTGCACAAACAAACGAATGTATTTGGGAGGACAGCATTCAGGTTACATTTGAAAGCTTACCGACTATATCATCAGTTCTTGATACCATCATTTGTCGCGGAAGTGAGATAGCACTACGTTCATCTACCAAACAGGCTGATTATATTTGGAATACAGGTTCCCTAAACGACAGTATCATAGTTAGTTCAACAGGTATTTATACAGTCCAAATAGAGACAGCCTGCTTTAGCTTTCAGGAACAATTTGGTGTTAGCGTGGAAAACTGTGATTGTTCTCTATTCCTGCCAAATGTTTTTTCTCCTAATGGTGATGGGATAAACGATGTATTCATGTCTATCACACCTTCAGGAGCAGATATTCTGTTTGCTGCTATTGAAGATAGATGGGGAAGAAGAATATTTTATACGGAGGAGTCAACTATATCTTGGAAGGGAGATTACCAAGGGAAGCA
>JBCDBC010000144.1:0-8589 GCA_039184535.1 Bacteroidota bacterium
CTCCCCCACCCCCTCCGCCTCCACCAGCCCCCACCTTTGACTGTAAAGATGATGAAGGAAAAAATATCAGGAGAATATATGTAAATGCAAGTGCCACTGGCGCCAATAATGGCCAAAGCTGGGAAGATGCTTACGTCAGTCTACAAACAGCTTTACAAATGGCTTCTTCCTGCCCCAGAGTGAAAAATATTTGGGTAGCCGCTGGCACTTACCTGCCATCCGAAACAGATGATCCTACTGAGTCTTTCCAGATGAGAGATGGTCTCCAGATATATGGAGGATTTGCCGGGACAGAAGACAAACTCAATGAAAGGGATTGGGAAGCCAATCTGACCATTCTGAGTGGGGCCATAGGAAGCAGTAGCTTTACAGATAACAGCTGGCATATTGTAGAAGCCAGAGACATAGAGGATTACTTTATTCTGGATGGCTTCATCATCAGAGACGGATATGCAGATGGCTCGGGGGCAGAAAGACATGGTGCCGGTTTTCAGATGGTAGATGTAGCCAAAGCTGAAATAGCCAACTGCTCTTTCATCAATAACCAGGCTCTCAGAGGAAATGGAGGAGCCATAGACATGTTTAACACAAGGGCAGAAATAAGCTATTCTTCCTTCTATGATAACACAGCCAGAGGAGACGGAGGAGCTATTTATGTGCATAAGACTTCAAGCTCTGTCTCTATAGACATCTGTAAATTTCAGCGCAACATCAGTACTGAGGAAGAAGGTGGCGCCATATATGCTGACGGTACCCGCCAACGCATGGTAAGTTCTCTCTTCATTGACAATGAAGCTGAGCAGGGAGGAGCTGTGTATGTAGGAAATGTAGGCGTACTGGATGTGTTGAACGGAACATTCTCCAGAAATAAAGCCAGAACAAAACTGGGAGATGCACTCCGAGTCAGAGGAACCACCTCAGTACTTAACAGTATTTTCTGGGGTAATGAAACAGACGGACCTATCTCTGTAGATGGAACCGGCCTTATCATCAACTATTCTCTCATAGAGGGAGGCTACCCCGGAATTAACAACCTCAACAAGAACCCTCGATTTGTCCATCCTGGTGGAGATGACTTTAGTCTTCTTTACTACAGTCCGGTCATCAATACGGGTCTTACCAGTGGATCTATCCTGGCGGATGATTTAGCTGGAAATGACAGAATTTCAGGAACAGCTGTAGACATGGGAGCTTATGAGTTCGCCATTTCTGACAAGCCTTGTGAAGAAGTCATTTTTGTCAAAGCAGATGCAGTAGGAAAAAACAACGGTAAGTCCTGGAAGAATGCCTATAACGATCTTCAAGATGCTTTAGGCCAAGCCAATTTCTGTTCTGAGAAAGTTGAGATTTGGGTAGCTGCAGGTACCTACTATCCTACTCAAGGGACTGATCCTGACATAGCCTTCCAGTTACTGGAAGATGTAGAGGTTTATGGAGGGTTTGCTGGTGATGAAACAGAAAGAGACCAGCGGGACTGGGTAGCTAATCGTACCAATCTGACGGGTGATATAGGCTCCCTGGATGTAGAAGATAACTCCTGGCATGTAGTACGTGCCCTGAACTGTGGAAATACAGCTGTCCTGGATGGCTTCACCATCAGAAGAGGATATGCAGGTGGAAAAGGGTATGAAAGACACGGAGCAGGTCTGCTTGTGCTAAATAGCCAACCCCAGTTTGTAGCTAATCCTACCATCAAAAACTGTAGGTTCATCAAAAACATAGCGCCTGACGGAGACGGAGCCGCCCTCTATAATGACAAGGGAAGCCCCATCATAGAAAGCTGTTTCTTCTCCCAAAATGAAACCAGAGGAGATGGTGGTGCTATCCTCACAGAAGGAACTGATAGTCATCCTAAAATCATCAAGTCTGTTTTCCAGAATAACCTGGCCAGAAAGGAAGAAGGAGGAGCTATATTTAGTTTCAGTCCTACTATTCTGATTGATAACTGTGAGTTTGCGCAGAATGAAGGAAATAAAGGAGGAGCTGTTTATACAGGATCTAAAAGTATTCCTACCATCATTAACTCTACCTTCCTGAGAAACAGATCTCGTACTTCCGGACAAGGATCTGCCCTCAACATGAGAGGAAGCGGAAGCGTGGTGAACTCCATCTTCTGGGGAACCCAAAATGATCCTGCCATTAAAGCTTCTCAGCAATTAACAGAAGTAACTTTCTCCATAGTAGAAAAGGGATATCCCGGACAAGGCAATCTATCTCTCAATCCTAATTTCACCAATACTTCTATTCTGGATCTAAGTTTAGCTGAGGGTAGTCCCGCCATTAACGCCGGCTCAAATGATGAGGTATCACAGGATACAGACATAGTAGGGAATCCCAGAATTCTGGATGGAAGAGTAGATATGGGCGCCTATGAGTTTGTCCCTCGTATTGTGTGTCCACCAGATTCTGTTCTGTATGTAAACATAGCTGCTGTTGGAGATAATGACGGAACCTCATGGGAGCATGCCTTTACTGATCTACAGGATGCATTGGCTCAGGTAGAATTATGTGAAGAGGTGCAAGAGATTTGGGTGGCTCAGGGTACCTACCTACCCAGCCAGACAGGAGATAGGTTTGCTTCTTTCCACCTTATAGATAGCATAGCCCTTTATGGTGGCTTTGATGGTACTGAAATCAGAAGAGGCCAAAGAGATTGGGAGAATAATGAGACTATTCTCAGTGGGGACCTGGATTTAGATGGAGAGAACAATATGGATGGTAACTCATTACATCTCCTCACAGCTAACAGTGTCACTGGTGTACTCCTAAATGGCTTTACCATAACTGACGCTTACCAAAGCAGTGATCCTGATGAAGAGATTGATAACTATGGGGCAGGTATACTGGCTCTTGGTACTGAAGATCAGCCTACAGAAATAGTTGTAAGAAACTGTCTATTTACAGAGAACCTTGCTTACCTGGATGGTGGGGCTATATATGCAGAGTATGGGGATCTAAGATTCTTCAACACTACTTTCAATTGGAATTTTGCAGAGAATGGAGGTGGTGCAATTACCGTTAGAGATAGCAGGCTACGGGTTTCCAGATGTATCTTCAGTAATAATAGAGCATTTGATACTGATGGGGCTGCCATATATGCTTTTGATACCAGAGTGAATGTAGATAATAGCTTATTCTATGGCAACAAAGCAGATGTATTTGGGGGAGCCATCGGAATAAGAGATGGAGTTCTTAATATTAAAAGTTCCACCTTCTCGGAGAACTCCGCGGGCGACTTCAGAGCTATCTATACCGAGAATACAAGAGGATCAGTTATTAACTCTATATTCTGGAATCATACCTATGACCCATTCTCTTACCCCTCTGATCCTTCACAAGCGTATTTCTTTAATCCAGGGGACAAAATCAGTGTAACCTATTCCCTAATGCAGGGAGGTAAGGCTGGCACAGGAAATATCAATGCTGATCCCATGTTTACAGATCCTGATAATGGAGACTTTACCCTCATGCTGGGAAGTCCTGCCATAGACGTAGGGCTGGATTCCGTAGCAGTAGGAACTAGAGACTTGGCAGGCATGACCAGAGTTCAGAATGTCGCCATAGATATGGGAGCCTATGAGCTGAATGTAACCGAACTACTTCCGGTAATTACAGGCTTAGCCCTTATTAATGCTGAAACAGATGAGCAGGTAGGTATGCTCAGCATGGGAGATTTCATCAATATGGATAAGTTCACGGGTGGAATTAATATAGAAGCCATCACCAATGAGAATACGAAGAGTGTCATCTTTGAACTGGAAGGTCCCGAAACCTTCAGCAGGTCTGAAAATGTAGCTCCGTGGTCGCTCTTTGGAGACAGTGGAGGAAACTTCATCCCATGGTTCCCGGCTAAAGGTGATTATGTGCTAGTGGTAACCCCCTACTCTGAAAAAGGTGGGAAAGGCTTCCTGGGTGATCCTTATGTGTATGAATTTACCATAGGAGATAATGGTGATAATGATATAGTAGGAGAAGACCTCTTGAAGGTATTCCCCAATCCGAATAAGGGAGACTTCCAGATAGAACTTCCTACAGACATAAGCTCTCAGGGTACTTTCAAGCTTATGGATGAGTTTGGACTGGTATACTGGACCAGTTCCAGTTCTGAAAACCAACTGAGACAACAGGTAAGACTCCCATACTTGCGCCCTGGTATATATTTACTAACCTATCAGGGGGCAGAGAAACAGCTGGTCAAGAGAATCATGATCGCCAAATAATTGGTATTCTTTTTCCAGAAGTTACAGAAGCTGCTTTATGCAGTTTCTGTTTCTTTTTTAGGATTTTCTAACTATCGTAATGATTCCGAATTCATCCTGGAGAGGAAGTTTTTCCTGTTTAATGCTGATGATTCTTGAAGGTATCCCCTGTTTCGTCCCCGTGAGAAAATTAGCTCTCGAAGAAGAATGAGTGGGTATTTTACGGAAATGGGTACTAAATAGTCGATTTGCGAGTCTTTGGATCAAGTTCATAGAGTAGTAGATTTATTAATTGATCGTTCAGTAAATTTAATGTGTAGTCCCTTTTCAAAAAGTCACTTTCTTCTCTACTCATTACATGCTGGTTAAGGCCTGATCCTTATTAGGTTTAACTAAAGGTTGTAAAATATAGATAGCTTAGCTGCGTTCAAGATGTAATACAAAACACTCGTATTCTTCGGATTACCTCATATTTCATTCTACCTTATTACCTGAGAATCAAAAATTTAGCCCATTAAGTGGAATGATAGTATAAATGGTTAGCCAGACAGGAAATAAGACGTTTCATGAGTACGCGAGATTGGCACAGTAAATTAGTATGCGAACGTGTAGAGGCTTGGGCTGAGAAGTACCCTGGACGGATTTCCCTTATCGAATGGGAAACGGGAAATCAAATCATGTATAAGCAGCTGGCAGACATGATTCACCAATATGCTGTCCAACTTCTCCTTTGTGGTTATAAACCTGGCGACAGAATTGCCATCAGCATGGATATCAGTCCACGCTACGTAGCCATGCTGTTTGCTTGCTGGAAGATAGGAATGATAGCCGTTCCCATGAAATATAATGCTAATGAGCCTGAAGAAAGTATCCAAAAACTCATACTGGTAGAACCCCGTGCCTGGTTTTTGCTGGATCTTCCAAGGCCTCTTCCTGAAGCAGAGTGTAAGAGAATCATGGAGTTCCTACCTACTGTGAACCTCTTTGTGTCTGATAGTACTTTTGGGGGTACGCAGGAATACACAGTTAATACCTGGGAACAATGGCTAACGGGCTATAAGACCAAGAAGTTTCTGTGGAAAAGTAGAAAGTTCGGGAAGCTAGCTAAAGTTCAAAAGAACCTTCACGCATGGCAACCCGCCTGGATATGTTTTAAGGCCTATTCAGAAAACAGAACCATGCCTATTCTCCTATGTCATGAGAATATCATTATCCAGCATAATCTCATGGTCAGGGCCACAGGAGAAAAAGAGCAGAGCTGCTCCTGGATAGGAAATGAAATAGAGGATATGGCTATGAGTCTTTACGCCATGGTCAGCATTCTTTTGTCTGGAGGTAAGGTAGTCCTAAGCAAAAGTAATCACGCTGATGGCATCATTGATGCAGCCAAGACCTATAACATAAGCAGGATAGTCCTCCACTCTGTTAAGTTTGAAGCTATCTGGAGGAGTCCAGTTTACCACCCCATAGAATTCAGAAGTCTTAAATATGCTGTTTACTTGGATTCTCCCTCCTACTTTGATTTCCAACAAAAACTGGAAGAGATGACGCCTGCCTATGGAACAGGTTTCTTCCTCACTGAAGCTGGAGGTTTTGCCACCTTTTATGCCATGAATAGTCCAGACAGATACCTCTCAGAAAATGAGCTGGGGGTGGTATATGAAACCATAGGAAAGGTGAGCATTAGAGAACCTATGCGTCCAGATGGGGGTTCAGGTAGTGAATTACCTGACGGACAATTAGGGGATATCTGCTGTCATCCTCCACTGGTATTCTCAGGTTATTTTCAGCAGCCTGATATGACTTCACAGATCCTTTCTCGTGAAGGGATTCTCTACACAGGCTACCTGGGATTCTTCAAGCAAATTGAAGGAAGAAGGGTCCTCATTTTAGCTGGTAAAAACCAGCTTCCCAGAAATAATGATCTTCATTCGTATGCTAGCAACTAATCTTATCCCCAGCCTCCAGGCAGTTTCAAGGCGGAAATTTCAGTATTAAATCTGATTTTTTTGTCTCCCAGCGCTTTTTTGGCTAAGTAGGTGGCATGCTACTCAACCCCAAATTACTTCTTTTCTCCCTTTTACTATTTTCCTGCAAGCTGGATGTATATTCTCAGGTAAATCAACCCATCAACAACTTTGAAATACTCTGGAAAACCTTTGATGAGCGATATGCCAATTTTGAACTAAAGGGCATAGATTGGGATAGTGTGCATACCACCTACAAGCCGCGAGTTACAGCTCAAACTGAGGACAGAGAGCTTTTTAGCATCTGCTGTGAGATGTTACAGACCCTGTCAGATGGACATGTTTCTATAGAAGCTGAACATGCGTTAGGAGAGTGGAACTGCGGGCCTCCCTATGATTTTTCACTGGAAATAGCCTTCCCTTCTGATTCTGCCTGGACAGCCTTTGAAGCAGTGATGGATAAATACTTAAGGGCTCAAGGGTTCTCCGTTCCTATTTACAAGGAGTTATCGGAGGATACTCATTTTCAATACAGGCTGTCCGATTCTATGGGCTACCTTAGGCTGGATGAGATGACAGAGGATATTAACTTTTTGAAGTTTCCCAAAGCCATGGATGAGGCTATCTCAGCCTTTCAATCCAAGTCAGCCATCATTATAGATTTACGCTTTAATGGAGGGGGTTTTGATCACACCTCTCACTTGATGGCACGTAGACTCATCCAGGAAGAAACCTTCTATTTGGAGAGAAGAAGAAGGAAGGGAACATCAAGTTATACTTCCCTTAAGACCAGAAGTATAAAGCCCACTCAAAAGGGCACATTCAGCAAATCCATTGTTATTCTTACCTCAGACTATACTGCTTCAGCAGCTGAGGTATTTCTACTACTCATGAAAGACCTGGAACATGTTACCTTAATTGGAGAAGCTTCAGAGGGTATTTTTTCAGATACCTTTGAGTTTAGTCTCCCTAATAAATGGAATATCTCTCTTTCTCATCAACAGTACTTTTCTCAAGATACCATCAACTACGAAGGAAAAGGGATACCTGTAGATATTCAAGTGAAGAATTCTCCTCAGGACTTACTTTCCGAGAAAGACTCTGTCATTGAAACTGCTATTAAGTATCTTTCTGGAAAGATGGAAGATTAATTTCCTTCACATTAAAGACCTACTATGCTGGCAGACATAACTTTTTTTACCGCGATAAGCTTCATACTGCTACATGAAATGGATGCGGTAAAACATTATGAGTGGAATCTACTCCCTATTCTCAATAGGATGGATGATGAAAAGGGGTACTGGTGGTTTACAGTCCTCCATCTTCCCCTATATGTTGGTATGTTTATGGGCGTAAAAGAAGTCATCCAAAAACAGGGATTACTTTTCGCTCAGTTGTTGGATGGATTTCTGATTATCCACTTTTTTCTACACTTTTTCTTAAGAAAGCATCCCAAGTATAGATTCCATAACTCCTTTTCGTGGATACTCATCATGGGGGCAGCTGTTTGTGGACTAGCCCACCTGATCTTGATCATGAGTTAGGCTTATTCTACCAGCTCTCCCTCCTTATACATAAAGGTTTGGATGACATTTCCATTTGGGTCAAAGGTGCGGCTAGGTCCATCTAATTGCCCTTCCTTGTAGGTAGCATCTTTAATCAGCAGGCCCGTTTCATCATATTCTTTCCACACACCAGAAGGCTGATCGTTTAGGTATTCGCCTTCTTTTTTAGGCTTTTCATTGGGATGGAAAAAACTCCATGTCCCCTCTTTTACCCCATTCTTGTAGGAGCCTCTTTGCTTGGGTACACCATTAGGATGATATACCACCCACTCTCCATCAAACTTTTTATCCAAATAGGCGCCCTTCACATATAACTCCCCACTTGGGTAGTAGGTCATCCAGACACCTACCTTTTCTCCCATATCAAACTGCCCTTCTTCATACAGATTTCCATCTTCATAGTATTCTATGTACGATCCATCTTTTTCTCCATTCTTATAGTTACAGGAAAGCATGATGTTTCCATTTGAATGATAACCGGTAAACTTGCCATTGAGAATGCCATTTTCATAGAAACACTCTTTTTGTTTCGTACCGTCCTTATAGTCTTTATAATACCCAATAAACCTTCCTACAAAGATATCTCCTTTCAGGTAGGAACGCTCCTTAATGTGTCCATTGGCATAATATTTTTCAGCAGGCCCGTCTATCTTACCATCCACATAGTAGATTTTCTGAAGGAGTTTCCCATCTTCATAATAGTCCAGTAATTCGCCCTGTAGAACCCCACTTTCATAATAAGCGATTTCTTTAAAGTTCCCATTCTCATAATACATCTTCACCTCCCCCTGTATCTTGTCAAAGAGGTAGGTACCTTCCTGAGCTAACTCCCCATTATTTCTATGGAAGGTTTTAAAA